>JBBQQZ010000104.1:0-10626 GCA_038215325.1 Tepidisphaerales bacterium
ACCGCGATCGCCACCGGCACGAGCGGCCGACCCGCGACGAGGCCGAGCGGCTTCTTGGCCGGGTCGGGCTCGAGTGCGGTGATGTCGAACGCAACCCCTGCCGATGCCATCGCCAGAACGTATCGAAGGCGGTCCGCCTACGCCAATTGTTCCACCGGTGCCGACAGACTGAGTTAAGATTGTCGCACTCTCGCCAAATAACGAACTATTTGATTGACTTGCCTTCGTCCGCTGATATCTTGGCACACATAAGTAGTCGCCGAGCTACGGTCAGGGCCGTGATGCGTGCGACTGATGTCATTCTTCTTTAGGTAGGATACATCCATGCTTCCTCGCTCGAATCGCTCGCGGTCTGTTTCTGTCAACTCGTCATCCAAATCATTCGTCCGGGCCGCAATCGAGACCTTGGAGCAGCGCCAGTTGCTCGCTAATATTCCGATCGGCGACTTGCCGCTCGGCTATCGCGACGAATTTGCGATTCCGGGTGGCACGAACACGTATTCCTTCACGCTCGCACAGGCGACGACGGTCGATGCGATTGCCTATGGTGGCAGCGTCACGTTAAAGCGCAACGGCGTGTCGATGATGAGCGGAACTTCCATCTCTCGTCCGGTCGCGGCGGGTAATTACTCGTTGGAAGTTTCTGGTCTGGGCGGGTCGTCGCTATTGGTTAAAACGAGCACCTTCAGCCCGCCAACCCGCCTGGAAGCGGAAGTTTGGAGCGGTGACGCGATACGACTGAATTGGGACGATAACACTGACGACGAAGTAGCGTATCGTATTGACCGCTGGACGCGGAACGGATGGCGACGATCGCGATACCTCGCAGCAGATGCAACCGCCACCGTTATTCAGAATTTGGTTCCGGGATACGCTACCACATACCGTGTTAGTGCAGTGGATTCGGCTGGCGATAGCCTGCGTTCCGCCAACATCGTCACAGCGACGACAAACTCGCTTCTTGCAACAAAATTCTACCGTATCAAGTCTATTACTTACGCAGGCTCGCCGGAGGCTGGGTGGACTCTGGCTTCCCAGTCGTTGCCGATCGATTCGATTCATCAACGCCCGGGCTTCGCGAATGAGAGCAAGTGGATCCCGGCTAGCGACTGGAAGACGGTCGTAAACGCAATCGTTTATGGATCGGTGGTCATCACCAAAGATGACGCCTCGACTGTCACCCACCTCTTTAACAACGGCGAGTTCAAGCTCGGTGTCGAGAAAGACATTGCAGCCGCGTATGCCGGGAATAACCTGTCGACGACAGGGACTCGATATGTGATTGCGCTCGAAGATAGCTACGGGGCCATCGATCGCGATTACGACGACTTCCTCTGGGTGGTCGAAATGGAGGAGGTCGCTCCCGATTTCGACGACATTAGGCTGAAGCGCGACGTGGAAGAGACATCGTTATTCGCCGAAGATGGCGGTGGCTCGATCGGTAAAGGCGACACATACGATGTAAAGACTTTCTACAATTCGCCTAACGCGCATCCGGAGTATCTGACGTGGGAATTGTGGGACACGGATGGTACAGATGAGCTACGCGCCGTCGGGGCCGGCGACTCCTTCTCCAGGACGCTTACTGAAGACGACGAGGTGGAAGACGATTGGTTCGTGCGCGTTTATCTAGATACTAACTTCGATGGACAATTCGATTCCGGTGAGCCCGTGGTGGACAATTCTTTCGCCTCGCAACGATACACAGTGCGGCCGTTGACGTTCGCTCAGGCATCCAACGTAGCGACCGAGACTAATGCGACCCTCGACGCCAAGTTGGCAGATGCTAATGCCTTGGTAAATATTCGCCACTCTGCCGTCGACCGAAGAGCAACCGTACGTTTTACACGCAGTGGAAACATCGCAACGTATACGCATGATGCTGATCACCCGTCGATTATCTATAACAACGATCAATGGAATGCTCTTCACGCGAACGTCAACGCGGACGTCAAGATTGTGAAAGAAATTCTCGTGCAGACCAACGGTGACAATGTAGATCCGGGCGTGATCCTTGGGCGTTGCGAATGGGACTTGAGTCTGATGGGACTGCGTAGCGGGTTCAGCGCACACACCTTTATTCATGAAGCCGGGCACGGCGTTGACCTTGTTCACCGCACTGATGATGTGGACGCTGTGATGTTTCCCAACACTGCTGGAGCGGGCAATGTGATCAATGACGACGAGCGAGAAGCATATGAATAATGCAACTTTTCGGGTGAGGATAGGCGATCACCTGGTACGGCGTAATCTGTCGCTACTGGTATGCTCTGCATGCCTCGGAACCCTTTGCTGCGGCAACGGTACTCCTGCGTCTCAACCAACTCAGCCGCCGTTGACGATTGAGCAGACAGTCAAAGTCGCGAAGGCTCGAGTAATAGATTACGACGAGACGAACTCGCTTGAGACGATGCGAATGCGTGCAAACCCCGAAGCGCTCCCGCTGTTGCTTGAGATGCTTCGGGACGAGGGCCAGCGCGAAAACTGGAGCGCGATCCTCGCGACGGTGAAATATGTGGTTACACCAAGCGCTTTAGTAACTGTCCGTGCAAAAATGGAAGGGTTCTTGGGCGAACTCGACGTACACGAATATGAGTATGTTCTTGGCTACATCGATATTCTCGCCCGCGAGGCGACGCTGACCGGAAACGACCAAGCCAAGACGAGCGTAGACGAAGTGCTGAGTCGAACGCACTGGCGCGACCTAAAATTCCAACTTCGGGGAATTGACAATACCCCATCCGGAATGCCGGATCGAGAGACATTTCTTGCCGCACGAATGGTCCATACTCTGAAGAGGTATGGCGCGCAGTGGAAAACGAGTCGCGATATCGCAGCCGCAGCAATTCGCGATGAGCAGCAGGCGAAGGTCTTCAACGAACTGATCACGGCACTATGCGGCGGCGGGGCAGCAAAGTAGTCTGGGCGAGTGAAACAGTGTCGGTTCTCGTTCTTGTCGTCTCGGGATCGCGATCGTTGTCCTGCGCAAGTATGAGATTTGACACGCGCGATCGAAAACACGACGTGCCAACGCGGGTCGCCGGACCTCGGCGACGCGGGTGGCGAATCTTGTAGGGTTCGCCGTGCGAACCGCTTTCCAATTGGTTCGCACGGCGAACGCTACTGTTCCGGCTATCCTGAAATGGTGGGTGCCCCGGCTTTTTATTCCAAGCCGTGGAACGCTTTGAAGTGCCCGATGACTTGCGAGCCTCCCACGGCTTGGCGTACCAAACCGTGGCACCGATCGAATTAGACCGGACCCGGCACTACAAGAAATGCGACGTCCGTAGATCCGCACTAACGGGATCACGCGGCGCTATTCGTCGGTGATGGTTTCGCGGACGACTTCTTCGATGGTGGTGATGCCGTCGTAGATGCCCAGCAGGCCGGATTCGCGGAGGGTGCGCATCCCGCGTTTTTTGGCTTCGGCGCGCAGCACCTGCGTGCTGGCGTGGTGGATGATCATGTCGCGCATTTCGTCGTCGAGGGTCATGATCTCGAACAGGCCGAGACGGCCTTTGTAGCCGGTGCTGTTGCAGTTTTCGCACCCTTTGCCGTAGTAGAACGTGCGGCCCTGAACGTCTTCGTTGCGGAGTTCCAGTTCCATCAACTGCTCTTCGGCCGGGGTGTATTCGGTCTTGCAGTTGACGCAGATTTTTCGGACCAGTCGCTGGGCGACGATGCCTTCGAGCGTGGCGGTGACCAGGAACGGCTCCATGCCCAGGTCGAGCAGGCGCGCGATGGAGGACGGGGCGTCGTTGGTGTGCAGCGTGCTGAACACCAAGTGGCCGGTGAGCGACGCCTGCACGGCGATCTCGGCGGTTTCTTTATCGCGGATTTCGCCGACCAGAATTACGTCCGGGTCCTGACGCAGCATGGCGCGAAGGATGCGGCCGAAGGTGAGTTCGATTTCGGGCTTGATCTGGCACTGCACGATCCCGTCGATGTCGTATTCGACCGGGTCTTCGGCGGTGATGATCTTGGTGCTCGGGTCATTCAGGTCGCGAAGGGCGGAGTAGAGCGTGGTCGTTTTACCGCTACCGGTCGGGCCGGTGACGATCACGATGCCGTTGGGCTTGGTGATGAGCTGGCGCGTCATCGCCAGGTCGTCGTCGCGCAGGCCGACCTTATCCAGATCGAGTGAGACGTTCGAGCGGTCGAGCACGCGCATGACGACCGATTCGCCGAACATGGTGGGCAGAACCGACACACGAAGGTCGATCGGCTGGTTGTTGACGCTCAATTCGATACGCCCGTCCTGCGGCATGCGACGTTCGGCGATGTCGAGGTTGGCCATAACCTTGATACGGCTGCTGATCGCCGGCGCGATGTGATTCGGCGGGGGCATCATTTCGTACAGGATGCCGTCGATGCGGTAGCGCATCTTGAATTCGTCTTCGAAGGGCTCGAAGTGAATATCCGACGCCTTGTCCTTGATGGCCTGGAGCAGCACGAGGTTGATGAGCTTGCGGACGGGGTTGGAATCGGCGGCGTCCTTGAGGGTATCAAGGTCGATCGATTCGCCGCCGCGGTTCTTGAGGTCTGCGAGGGATTCATCGCCGGCGAGTTCGCCCAGCACTTCGCCCAGGGATTCGGCGGCGGTGTTGTAGTGTTTGCCGACGAGCTTTTCGATCTGCTCGGCGTCGCCGATCTTGACCGTCACGCGGTAGCCCATCAGCGATTGCAGGTCATCGACGGCACGGAAGTTATCGTGCGACGCCATGACGACGGTGATCTTTTTCGTCGCCGCGTCGAAGGCGATCGGGAGCACTTTGTTGGTGCTGGCGATCTGCGCGGGGACGGCGTCGATGGCTTCCTTGGGGATGTTGATGCCCGACAGGTCAACCAGTTCGTACCCCTTCTGGGCTGCCAGTGCGATGTTGACGTCCATCTCCTTGACGTAGCCAAGGTCGATGAGAATGCGTCCGATGACGCCGCCTTTGCGTTTCTGGAAGTCGAGTGCTTCGACGACCTGTTCTCGCGAGACCTTGCCCATTTTGGTGAGCACTCGGCCGAGCGGGCGACCTTTGAGCTGGTCGATCGGCGGCATACCGCCGCCGCCACCACCGGGATTAGCGCCACCGGGATTGGCACCGCCTGGGGCGGACGGGGGTTTGTTGATGACTCGGCTCATGGAAAAACCTCTCAATCTCTATCGGTTGCTCGTCTGGGGTGTCACGATCGACTTACCGCTTGGCGTTCTGCGCCATCATTCGCGCACGGTTGGCGGCAGCCTGTTCGGCCGCGCCGTCGGGCTTGCCGCCGGCGGCGGGGGGATTGCCGGGCTTGGCTCCGGGGGCACCACCGCCTTCGGTCGCGGCTTGTACTTCCGCCAGCAGCGCCGCGTCGGCGCTCTGCACGTCCACACCCACGCGCTGCATGCGGTCGACCATCGTCGCCGGCTGCTTGCTCTTGTCGATCGCTTCTTCGGCGCTGATACGGCCCGCCTGGAAGTGGATAAACAGGCTGTCGTCCAGCAACTGCATGCCGTACTTTTTACCGGTCTGGATGTCCGAATCGATACGGAAGACCTTGTTTTCGCGGATCAGGTTCTGGACGGACGGCGTGACATACATGAACTCGTACGCCGCGACGCGGCCTTCGGTGTCGATGCGCGGGCAGAGCGTCTGGCTGAGCACCGCGATCAGGTTATTCGCCAACTGCACGCGGATCTGTTCCTGCATGTCGGCGGGGAAGGCGTCGATGATGCGGTTGATTGTGGAGGCGGCACCGTTGGTGTGCAGTGTGCCGAACACCAAGTGGCCTGTTTCAGCGGCGGTGATGGCGGCACCGATGGTGGCCAAGTCGCGCATTTCGCCGACAAGCATCACGTCCGGGTCCTGACGCAGCGCGCGTCGAATCGCCTCGGCGAAGCTCGGTACGTCCACGCCCACTTCGCGCTGCACGACGATCGATTTTTTGTGCTTGTGGTAGAACTCGATCGGGTCTTCCATCGTGATGATGTGTCGATCGAACTGCTCGTTGATCCAGTTGATCATGGCGGCAAGCGTGGTGGATTTGCCGGAACCGGTTGGCCCGGTGACCAGGAACAATCCGCGCGGACGCCGGCAGATCGACTCGGCCATGGCGGGCAGGCCGATCTGCTGGAATGTCAGCAGCTTGTTGGGGATCTGGCGCAGCACCATCGAGCAGTTGCCGCGCTGCTTGAAGATCGCGACACGGAAACGCGCCGCCTCGCCGTACGCGATCGCGAAGTCCCCGGAGCCGGTTTCTTCGAATTCCTGCTGAATACGCTCGGGCGTGATGGCCTTCATCATCGCCATGGTGTCTTCGGGCTCCAGGATTTTGGTCTGAAGCTCCCGCAACGACCCGTGCAACCGCACGGTCGGCGGCTTGCCAGTCGCAAGGTGCAAGTCCGACGCGCCGCGGCGGACTACAGTTTCGAGCAATCGGTCAATTTGAATTGTGGACATACTTAGCTTTCGTCGTGGGTCGTTGGTCGTGGGTCGTGGGTCGTTGAAGACTCACGAGTACGTCCGATCGACCGCAGGTATCCATTCAACAGCGGCAGCAGCCTTTCAACCATAGGGCGGAGTTGTTCGACCTGCTGGTCATCGATCAACTTCCGAACGAATGCTCGTCTCAGCCAATGTTTCGTTTCGTACAAAGATCCCACTGCGATCCGCACAAACCGTTTGTTATCGCCGACCGAGCCGCGTCCGTATCCCTCGGCGATGTTCGCTCCAATACTATCAGCCGCCCGGACCAACTGTTTCGCGACTGTGTCGCGGTCAAATGTCTTCCAGTCGCGAACGATTTGCCAACACGCATCAGCAAGGTGTTCGGAAAGCTGGTAAGCCTCAAGCTTTTCAAATCCGCTCTTCTCACGACCCACGACCCACCACCTCCCACCCACGTTATGTAACAATCCCCTCCACCTGCGCCACCTTCACAATCTCTTCCGCCGTGGTAGACCCGTTCAGCACTTTGATCTTGCCGTCCTGGAGCAGCGTTTTCATGCCGCTGGCGATGGCGGCTTTGCGGATCTTGTTGGTGGGGGCGCGTTCGAAGGCGAGGTTGCGGATTTCGGAGTTCATCTGCATCAGTTCGAACACACCCAGTCGGCCGCGAAAGCCGGTGCCGGTGCAGTGGTCGCAGCCGCGGGGTTTGTAGAGAACCTTGTCCTTCAGATCCGCTTCGACGATGCCGCAGCGACGCAGCCATGTGTGGTCGGGATCGCGATCCACCTGCTTGCACTTGGGGCAAAGCACGCGAATGAGCCGCTGGGCCATGATCGCCTGAATGGCGGACGCCACCAGGAAGGGCTTGACGCCCATATCGATCAGACGGGTGATCGCGCCCGGGGCGTCGTTGGTGTGCAGCGTGCTGAACACCAGGTGACCCGTAAGTGCCGCCTGGATCGCGATTTCGGCGACTTCCAAGTCACGAATTTCACCCACCAGAATGATGTTGGGGGCCTGACGCAGCATCGATCGCAGCACGCTCTTGAACGTGAAGCCGATGCCTTCCTTGATCTGGCACTGGTTGATGCCGGGGAAGTTATATTCGACCGGATCCTCTGCCGTGATGATCTTGCGATCCGGGCGGTTCAGCACGTTGAGTGCGCCGTAAAGAGTCGTCGTTTTGCCGCTACCGGTCGGGCCCGTAACCAGAAAGATGCCGTTGGGGCGCTTGATGATCTTCTGGAAGACCTTGTAGTCCTCTTCCTCGAAACCCATTTTTTCCAGGCCGATACGGACCGAGTCGGGACGAAGAATACGCATGACGACCGATTCGCCATGGACCGCCGGGAGGGACGAAACACGGAAGTCGATCTGCTGGTTATCAACCTTCAGCTTGATACGCCCGTCCTGAGGCAGGCGCTTCTCGGCGATATCGATGCCGGCCATGATCTTGATACGGCTGATCAGCGGGCCTTTCATGCGCGCGGGAATCTTATCGCGGACGACGCATTCGCCGTCGATACGGTAGCGAAGCTGAACGCGGTCTTTCATCGGCTCGATATGAATATCGCTCGCACGATTGCGCACCGCCTCGGCGATCAGCGACTGCACCAGCTTGATGATCGGGGCCTGCGTCGCGTCGTTCTGGGCGTCTTCGCCCATGCCTTCGACGTCGATCGACTTGTCGATCGAGCGGTCGACTGATTTATCCAGCGATTTATCGAGCGTCTTGTCGAGCGAATCCTTCAGCCGGTCGATCGTCTTGTCCATCGTTTTGTCGATGGTGTTGGCTGCGGTGGTGTTGAAAAGCTCATCGAGAACCTGCTTGATGCGCCCCTTGGGCGCCAGCACCGGGCGGATTTCCTTGCCGAGGCGGAAACGCAGGATTTCCTGCATTTCAAAGTCCAGCGGGTCGTGGATCGCGACGCGGAGTCTTCCGCCTTCAAGCCCCAGCGGGAGGATGACGTACTTGCGCATCAAGTCATCAGGGATGAGGTTAACGGCATTCGGCGGGACGGCGCTCTTGTCCAGGTCCACGTATTCCATGTTGTACTGGGCAGCCAGCGCCTTGTAGACGTTGCTCTCGGAGCAGATCTTGAGGTCGATCATCGCCTCACCGACGCGCATGGCTTTCAGCTTGGCGTGGGCGAGGGCTTTTTCGACTTCTTTGGTCTGACAGACGCCCAGGTCAACGAGGATCTCGCCGAGTTTTTTTTGATTTTTTGCCATAGGTGCTCGGGCCAAAAGGTGAGCTAAATTCCGGACTTACAACGCTGAACGCAGGAGGCGGGTGGCCGGGCCAGACGTCAACATTCGGATCAACAGTCTACCTTCGATCGGTCCTGTCACTCAAGTTTTTTGCGCAAGTAATGCCGCCCAAACGATGTACGACCGACTCCGGGCTTATGTTCACGGCCCGGAAACGCGCTTGATTCGGCACTTTACCATAGGCCTCCCGCGCACGATCTTCCCCGGGGCAAGAAGTCTTTGTCGCCCGATCGGTCGAAACCCCGGAACGGGTCCACGACAGTCTGTCGACTACTCGAACCGGATGTTATTCGGACTCAGATCCAGCAACATCAACCCCGTCAATCGATGAAACTCACCCACCAGGTTCTGAACCACCACCCAACGCTCCCCAAACTGCTCCGACCACGTCCCCTCCCGCTCGGCCATCACCTCGTCGGTAAACCCCAGCCACTCGATCTCCTCATCCGTGTACGACGCGACAAAATCCAACAGAAACGGCGGGCGGACGATCGTCATTTCGATCGTCAAATCAGTGTCGTTGAACGCGACCAGCCTCGGAACCTCATGATCAAGGATCTGCGATACCTCCAGTTCGGCAAGAATTTGGTACGCACGAAGCTCCCGGCGATAGTTGTCGATGCTGCTCAACTTCTTGATCGCAGAGCGCCGACGGGTCTGGTAGACTTCACCATCCTTGCCCGCGCCAAGTGGTGGCAGGTTGTGAACGTCGCGAAGTTCGTCGGAGTCTTCAGGCATGCAAACCGTCCCGCGTCCTAACCGCGTCTCCCCATTTGGTCACTCTGCCGACGTCGAGCTGCGGCTCCACGCCGGTGGCGAAGTGCTGAGTTTAACGCAGACGGGGCCTGATGCGGTACGGCTTAAGGACGATATCGCTGTACCTGCCGGCCCGGCGAAGGTTGAAGTCATTGTCGACGGGCAGTCTCACATGAGCGAAATCGTCATTGTCGGATCCCAACGCGACACACGCTGGTTGGCGATCATCTCTGTTTAACCCGCCTTGGCCAGCGCATCCACCGCCGGGGTCTTTTCCAGCAGCAGTTGCAGGTGCGGGAACGGGATTTCCACGCCGGCGGCGTCGAGAGCTTCTTTGCAGTGCTCCATGTATTCGTACTGCATCGCGTCCTCGTAGCGTTCTTCCTTGATCCAGAAATGCAGCATCAGGTCGACGCTCGACGCCCCCAGCGATTTCACGACCACTTCGGGCTCCGGACGCTTTTCCACGCGCGGGTCTTTTATCACCATCGCCAGCAGAACGGTTCGGGCGCGGTCGATCGATTCCTTGTATGCGATCCCCACCGCCACATTGCAGCGGGTGATCTGGTTGGTGCTCTTGTTTATCACCATGTCCGACAGCATCTTGGTATTCGGGAAGATGACGATGTCGCCGTCCAAGTTTTCAAGCCGGGTGGATCGGAACGTGATCCGTTTGACCTGCCCGAGCTGGCCGTCGATTTCGATCCAGTCGCCGAGCTTGAAAGGCTTATCCCAGAAGATCATGATCCCTGCGATGAAGTTGCTGATCGTCTCCTGGCTGGCGAACCCGAGCGCTAGGCCGATGATCGATACGCCCGTGAGCAGCGCCGCGATCTGGATGCCGATCTGGTTGCCCGCGATGATCAGCCCGAAGCCTAGGATGCCCCATTTCAGGATCATTCCGAGCATGTCGCGGATCGATTCATCCACGCCCGCTGCCTTCATGCCCCCGGTGACGATCTTGCGGACGGTCCGATAAATCAGCCAGAAGAAAAACAGCAGGAACGTCGCCACGATCAGCCGTGGGATGAACCCAACCGCCCAGTAGACCGCTTCCTTGGCGAAGTCCAGCCAGAAGCGCGGGTCGTACAGGTCATCCACCTCCATTTTGCCCAGCCGGCTTTCGATCGTGTTCGCCAGGTCGCTGATGCCGGTTTTATTGGCATCGGGGCTGGCC
>JBBQQZ010000105.1:0-10564 GCA_038215325.1 Tepidisphaerales bacterium
CGAGACAAGGAGACACGAGGAAGGGAGGCCTTGTTCTCCCCCTCTCGTGTCTCGTGTCTCCCATGCTCAGCCGACCGCTCCGGCGATCTTCGTCGGCGTAATGCTGACCCGGCACCCTTCGGCCAGCACGTGCTCCCGCGAGACCGGCTGGCGGTCGACGCGGATGAGGTAGTCCTCGGCCTTACGGTCGGGGATGCGGCTGTCGAACAGTTGCTGGATGGTGGTGCCGGGTTCGACCTCGATATGGGAAGCGAATCCGCCGCCGTCGTTGTTGATAAGAAAGATCTTCATGGAATCTCCAAAGGGGGTGTTGGTAAGGACTGGGGGGACGCGTGGCGCGTGGCGTGTTGCGTGTGGGAAAGCCCCTCTACGCGCCGCAAGCCACTTGCCACATGCCCGCAAGCGAAGCGATCGCCGGCGGCGGGAAGTACTCCATCCCGAGCCGCCGCATCAGCGGTTCGGGGCCGTTCCAGCCGTCGAGGATGGCGTGGGGTTGGTAGACGAACAGGCTCTCGGCGACCGAGCCGCCGAGGGGCAATCGCCAAGTGGAAATGCGTGGCACGTTCCGCAGGTCGTGCATCAGCGCAACGGCGCCGGGCCAGGTGAGACCGGGCTTCACTCGATCGCACAGGCGCGTATCGAACCACTGGAGGCTGTCGTCGGCGTCACACCGACGCCCTTCGGCGAGCTGGTTCCACATCATCGGCCACGGAACACCGGCTTCGGCCGACATACGCAGGATCGCCTTCGTCGGTCGCGGCCGAACCTCTGCCGACCGCGGCACGCCCGCCAGCGTGTACGGCAGGATCGGGTTGCCATCACCGATCTTTGTGTCGATGATCTGGTCGATCACCTGCTCAAGCTCAGCCGCAGCCGCAATCAGCGACTTCTGCCAGGGCTTGATCGAGAGTGGATCGGCCATGTCGTGATTCGGACGGGATAGGTCGCAGACGACCGACTCGGCCCGCCAAAAGCATCGGCCGTTGCGCGGGTCGATCGTCGGGCCGAGTTCGCGGATCAAGTGGACGGACCGGCCGTCCCGCAGGTGTTGGCGGCACAGCAGCGTGCCGCGCAGTCGGCCGAAGGGAATGACAGGCGAGTCACCGGCATCCAGCGACCGCCAACGAACCGCCGCCACGGCGACGGCATTGCGTGCGCGCACTGGCGCACGAGTAAGCATGTTCATGTGAAACTCCTCATCTGGAAGAAGGGATAGAAACGAAGGTGTGATCTAGGCCGCCGCGTCCGGGCGCATCGCCAGGACGAGCGTGCAGCACAGCCGCCGCAGGCGGCGGGTAAACCGCGAAAGAGCCTTGCGGGAGAGGCCCATGTGGTAGAGCTGGTGGTGGAGTTCGGTCAGTTCTTCAAGCACGACCTCCGCCACATCCGGCTCACATTGTTCGATGCGGGTGAGCATGGGCATGGTTCCCACGCGATCGATCGCGTCGACCGCGGCCTGCAACCGATCCGCATTCACCCGCGGCGGGGGCCGAATCGGATCACCAGACGGCTTGGGTCGATCAGCATCAGGTGGGTAAGCATTCATGGGTTCTCCTTGAACAGAATGGCAACAACGAAATCGGCGACTCACACGAGTCGCCGGCGGTTTTAAAGTGAAGATTGGCCTGAGTTGACCTGACGCGCCTCCCGACGGATGGGTAAACGCTGGTCATCTATTATGACGCATAAGTAGGCTATATTTAGGGATTTTCGGGGAACAAGGGGTCAATTTGCCCGTTAAGAGGCGGTATCGGTGCGGATAGACCGACGTCGATGACGTCATTGAGACGACAACACGATCACCGCCAGGCGGATCTGGGTACGACGTGACGGTGATCGCTCTTCCATGAAGTGCGAAAGTCGTTGCGACTAAACCCCAGATTCGAACCTAAGAACCATTTTTGGGGTTTCTAATCATTTATTCTTCTCACTGATAATGACGCATTTTCGGCAGTTCTCTAATATTTTTGCAAAACTTTTGCGAAGGTCGTGCACGCGATCGCGGACGGGGCCAAGTGGATCGAGCAGGCCCGGCAAGCGTCTTCCCAAGCACAACGGCAGTTGGTGCGTCGACGTGTATCACGTGAGTCAGCACATTCATCAGTGCGGCCGCGAGCTGCTGGGCGAAGGCCCGGCGGCGCGGGCGTGAGCCGAGGCGAGATTGAAGATCGCGCTGGGGCATAACGGCCCGGCGTTGATCGGGCACCTGGAGTCTGAACAACGCGATCACGCCAAGGGCCCCGCGAAGCAGAAGGCGATCGAGAAGCTGCTGACGTATCTGCGACCGAACCGGGACCGGATGTGGTGCGCCGACCGCCTGAGGCACGGCCAGACGATCGGCAGCGGCCAGATCGAGGGCGGCTGCAAGAACACGATCGGGGCGAGACTGAAGCTCAACAACGCGCGCTGGCGGGTGAGACGAGCGGAACGAATGGGGGCGTTAAGATGCGTGGAGTTCAGCGCCCTATGTGGCCTGACTTCTGGTCACAAGCCGAATCACCTACTCGGCAAAGGGGAGCTATTTCCTGAGCTGCAACCTAGTCAGTGACATGATGCTGTCACCGCAACTCAATTGCTGTTGCTTCGCTTCGACGTCTCGAACCATAATGTGCGAATGGATCGGGAACCCGTCTTCTATGCCCACACGCTACCCGGCCGGCCTTCTGGAGAATGGGAGCGGCTGGAACATCACCTCCGCGATGTAGCGGCACGCGCGGCGGTCCTAGGCGAACCGCTGGGGCTGGTCGATTGGTGCCGGCTGGCCGGCGCGTGGCATGATCTGGGGAAGTATTCGCAGACGTTTCAGAACCGGCTGCTGGCCTCGGAGCCGGACTCCGACATTGAATCGGCCGGGCGTGTGGATCATTCGACGCGGGGGGCGCAGTTCGCTACCGAGTTATTGCCGCCGGCGGCGGGAAGAGTTCTGGCGTATGCGATTGCGGGCCATCATGCAGGACTCGCCGACTGGCAATCAACCGACGGGCATGGACGAGGAGCGCTGAGTGAACGCTTGGACAATGCCGATCTCCTGAAAACGGCTATCCCCCACTCGTACCGTTCCGATCTCCCCAAGCTTTCGCTCAAGCTGAAGCCAACACATGCGGGCATGACGATGTCGATGCTGACGCGCATGATCTTCTCGGTTCTCGTCGACGCGGACCGGATTGAGACCGAGCGATTCTGCAATCGCGGGCAGTCTATTGAGCGAAATGCGCTCACGCCGCAGTTGCAGGAATTAAAGCCCGCGATCGATGCGTTCATGGCCACCAAGCGAAGGACTGACACAGCGGTCAATCACGCCCGCTGCGAAGTGCTTGATGCATGCCGCGCCAAAGCGACGCTGCCCGCCAGTCGGTTCTTTTCGCTCACCGTCCCGACCGGAGGCGGAAAAACGCTGGCGTCGATGACTTTTGCGTTGGACCACGCCATCGCCAACGGCTTGCGGCGGGTGATCGTCGCCATCCCGTTCACCAGCATCATTGATCAATCTGCTGACGTTTATCGCCAGGCGTTCGGGCGGCTGGCGAACAAGGCGATTCTTGAACATCACAGCAATATGGACCTGGATCAGCGTTCACGATGGGCAGAACTCTGTTCCGAGAACTGGGCATCGCCCGTCATCCTCACCACGAATGTGCAACTGTACGAAACGCTGTTCGCCGCCGGCGCGTCGCGGTGCCGGAAGCTGCATAATATTTCCCGGTCGGTCATCATTCTCGATGAAGCCCAGACGCTGCCGGTGGAGTTCCTACAGCCGACTCTCCTGGCGTTGCGGGAACTCGTCCAGAACTACGGCTGTTCGATCGTGCTTTGTACCGCAACGCAACCGTCGCTCACCCGTAATGATGACTTCAAAATCGGGCTCGCCGACGTCACGGAGATCATCGACGACGTTCCATCGTTGTTTTCTCGGCTCAAACGTGTGGCTGTGGAGAAATCCGGGGTGCTCACGCCGGACGAATTACTCGACCGGCTCGCGGCCACGCCGCGTGCCCTGTGCATCGTGAATACTCGGCCGCAGGCGTCTGAGCTGTTCCGCGGCCTCATTGATCGGGTTGGCGATGCCGGGTGCCATCATCTCAGTACGTTCATGTGCGCCGAACATCGGCGCGCGGAGTTGGCAGCCATCCGCGAGGCGCTGGCCAGCAATCGGCCTTGCCGGGTCATCAGCACGCAACTGGTGGAGGCGGGTGTCGACGTCGATTTCCCGGTCGTGTTCCGCGCCGAAACTGGCCTGGATTCCCTTGCGCAAGCGGCGGGGCGATGCAACAGGGAAGGCAAACTTGATATCGGCCACGTCCACTACTTCCGCTTTCCAACGCCGCCGCCCCCTGGAATGCAGCGGGCGTGTGCTCAGTCGGCATCGGAACTGCTGAACAAACACGATGACCTGCTCGCACCCGAAGCAATCCGCGACTATTTCGACCTGCACTATTGGCGGCAGAAGCACCTGTGGGACAAGCACGAGATCCTGTCACTCTTCGATACAACACTCAAGCACCAGTTCCGGACCTGCGAAGAGCGGTTTCGCATCATCCGCGAGGACCAGTGCCCGGTCATCGTGCCGTACAACGCCGAGGCGCGACGCATCATCGAAACGCTTCTCCGTGACATGCAGCCATCATTTTTTCTGCTGCGATCGGCGCAGAAATACATCGTCGGCGTACGCGACAAAATGCTGGCGGCGTTGCGTGACGCTCGCGTCGTGTTGCCGGTCGGCAACGACGAGAAGAACAGGATCTGGATTCTCTGCAACGACCGCGCCTATTCGCCGCGGCAAGGCCTGTCGACAGAGGCGGTCGGATTTGACCCCACCCTCGGAATTTTATAAAAGCAGTTAATCATGTCATTCGGGGTCAAATTACATGTCTGGGCCGACGGCGCACTCTTCACCCGTCCGGAGATGAAGGTCGAGCGGCTGAGCTACGACGTCATCACACCGTCGGCGGCTCGCGGCGTGATCGAGGCGATCTACTGGAAACCGGAGATCCGCTGGCATATCCAGAAGATCCACGTGTTGAAACCGATCCAGTTCACGACACTCCGGCGAAATGAGGTCGGAACAAAAATCTCCGCACGCAACGCGCAGCAGGCGATGAAGGCTGGCCGAGGCTCGATTGGGATGTTTGTCGAAGAAGAGCGTCAGCAACGCGCTGCGACCGTCCTTCGCGATGTCGCGTATGTAATTGAAGCCTCATTTGAGATCGTCAAAGGCGAGACGAACGACGCCAAGCATCTCGATCAGTTCAACCGCCGCGCCCGTGCTGGCCAGTGCTACACGCGCCCGTTCCTTGGCTGCCGGGAGTTCGCCGCGGATTTCGCGCTCGTTGAAGGCGAGGTGCCCAAGCCTCACAACGCGCTCACGGGCCGTCGCGATCTCGGCTGGATGCTGCACGACATCGATTTCAAAAAAGACGGCACCCGTGAGCCGTTTTTCTTCCATGCGCACATGCACGACGGCATGATCGACGTGCCGCCGCTTAGTTCCGACGAGGTGCGGCGATGATCCTCCAGCGCCTCGTCGAATATTACGACCGCCTTCAGCACGATGAGGACGATCCTGTGCCGCCGTTCGGGTTTAGCAGGGAGAAGATCAGCTTCGCAATCGTGATTGATCCGGACGGATCGAAACCGGAAATCACAGACCTTCGCGTTGAAGCAGGCAAGAAGCCGCGGCCACGAATCCTTGAAATGCCGGATAGAGGCGGACGATCCGGCACTAAATTGTGGCCTTTCTTCCTCTGGGACAACACAGGCTACGTTCTAGGTTCGGATAGCAAGGGAAAAGGGAAACGAGCCGAGGCGATGTCTGCAGAGTTTAAAAAACTCCATCACATGATGGCTGCACTCGTGGATGACGACGGACTTGCAGCGGTTTGTAAGTTTCTTGATTCGTGGTCTCCGTCCCAAACAACCTCTCTGGCGTTATGGGACGAGGCCATTGATACCAACCTGGTGTTCCAAATTCGCGGGAAGAAAAAATTCGTACACGAATCGGCTGAGTTGAGAAAAGCGTGGCTAAAGCACCGTGGCACTGAGATCGTATTCACACAAGGCAACAACCTGCTGAACGGCCGGTCCGACCGCATCGCTCAACTTCACCCCATGATCTCCAGCGTGGCCGGTGCACAAACCACGGGTGCCGCGATCGCTAGTTTCAACCTCGACGCCTTCGAAAGCTACGGCCGCACGCAGACGTACAACGCTCCAGTTTCTGTCGAAGATGCCTTCCGCTACACCACCGCGTTGAACCGTCTGCTCGAACGCGGTCGTCGTAAGGTCATTCTGGGTGATGCGACCGTCGTCTACTGGTCCAGCGAACCGACACCGGAAGAGAATCTGCTGGCCGATTTCTTTGCTGAAGAGTTCGTGGAGAAAGAGAAGAAGGGGTCGGCCGAGGATCGGTCGCGGGTGCGGGAGATACAGAACTTCATCAACCAGCTCAAGCAAGGCCACCAGGCCGGCTCCGCGGTGGATGAAAGCGACGCGGCCCCGCGGTTTTACATCCTTGGTTTGTCCCCCAACGCGTCGCGGCTGTCGATCCGATTCTGGTTCGATGGAACCGTGAGCGAACTCCGTCGCAAGCTGGGTCAACACGTTGCCGATATGGAACTCGTCGGCCAGCGGGACACCGATCCGCCGCTGACCGTTAAGCGCATTGTCCAATCCACCGGCCGGGCGACAAGCGAGTACGGCAACTACGACAGCGACACCGTCTCACCGCTGCTCGCCGGCGCGATCACGCGTGCG
Source organism: Tepidisphaerales bacterium (assembly GCA_038215325.1). Classification (GTDB taxonomy): domain Bacteria; phylum Planctomycetota; class Phycisphaerae; order Tepidisphaerales; family Tepidisphaeraceae; genus BPJO01. The sequence goes on from JBBQQZ010000105.1 coordinate 6,751, forward strand.
ATCCTCACCGGCGGTCCGCACCCATCGCTGTTGCTGGGCGCGATGCTAAACCGAATACGCGCTGATGGTGTCGTCCGCCATGAACGTGTGGCCGCGATCAAAGCCTGTCTGAACCGCAATTCGCGTCTGCAAGGCAAACCCCTGGAGGTGCCCGTGTCTCTCGATCTCAATCGAACCGATTCACCCTACATCACCGGCCGGCTGTTCGCGCTGCTGGAGAAAATCCAGTCCGATTCCGCCGGCGGTGATCTCAACGCGACCATCAAGGACCGCTACTTCTCCGCCGCCAGCGCGACGCCGGCGACGGTGTTTCCGCGGCTGGTGCGACTGACGCAGCATCACCTGGCCAAGCTGGAGACGGGCCCGAAGATTTTCTACGAACGGCTCCTCGGCGAAGTGATTGGGAAACTCGACGCGTTTGCCCGTCATATGCCGCTGGAGGCCCAAGGCCTTTTCGCCATCGGCTATTACCACCAACGACAAGACCTTTTCCGCAAGCGAGAGAAAGAAGGAGCTTCCGAATGAGTTCGCCCATCACCAACCGCTACGACTTCGTTTTCCTATTCGATGTCACCGACGGCAACCCCAACGGCGATCCTGACGCCGGCAATCTGCCGCGCGTGGATGCCGAAACCGGACAAGGGCTCGTCACTGACGTCTGCCTCAAGCGCAAGATCCGTAACTTCGTCGCCCTCACGCAGGGCGACACGTCCGGCTATGAGATTTATGTCCGTGAGAAGGCAGTGCTGAACAACCAGCATGCTCGGGCGTACGTGAAAGAGAAGATCGACTTGGATGAGAAAAAACGGAAGTCTCGGGGCGAAGAGCGGGCCGCCGAGGATCGCAAGCTTACAGATTGGATGTGTTCGAATTTCTACGACATTCGTACCTTCGGCGCCGTCATGACCACCAAAGTGAACTGCGGCCAGGTTCGCGGTCCGGTACAGCTTACGATGGCACGAAGCGTCGATCCGATCGTTTCCTCCGAGTTTGCGGTTACGCGTTGCGCAGTGACTACCCAAGAAGAGGCTGACAAACAGCAAGGCGACAACCGCACCATGGGCCGGAAGTTCACCGTGCCCTACGCACTCTATAAGGGCTTCGGCTACATCAACGCGTCACTGGCCGGGCAGACGCTCTTTACGCAAGAAGATTTGGAGCTTTTGAAGCGGGCATTCGGCCAGATGTTCGAGCACGACCGCTCCGCCGCACGCGGATTGATGACGCCTGTCAAATGCATCGCTTTCAAGCACAGCAACAAGCTTGGCAATGCGCGGGCTGACCAACTCTTCGCGCGGGTGACCGTTGAACTGAAGTCGGAGGTGAAGGCCGGGGGCCGTCCGGCGCGCTCACGCAATGACTACGTCATCCATGTGAATGAATCGGATTTACCGGAGGGCGTAACTGTCGAGCATTGGGTCTAGCCTCGCAGGCGGAGTCATCGCGCCGAATACCATGACCGACCAGTGCAGCACGGCGACGACAATCTTCTCCCCCTCTCCGCCTTACAGCACCTACTGTATTGCCCGCGGCAGTGCGCGTTGATCCACAACGAGCAGTTGTGGGCAGAAAACGTTTTGACGGTTGAGGGGAAGCAGCTGCATGAGAAGGCGGATCACGGTCGTGGGGAGACGCGGCCGGGGGTGAGGATTGCGCGGGGGTTAATGATCAAATCCGAGCGGTATCGCCTGATCGGCAAGGCGGACGTGGTGGAGTTTTACGACGACGGCCGGGTAATGCCGGTGGAGTACAAGCGCGGGCGGCCGAAGATACATGAGGCGGATCGCGTGCAACTTTGCGCCCAGGGATTGTGCCTCGAAGACATGCTGAACGTGGTCGTGGAAGGCGGCGCGATTTTCTACGGCCAGACGCGCCGCCGGCTGGCGGTACCGTTCGATGAGCCGCTCCGCGCCACCACCCTCGACACGATCCGGCGGCTACAGGAGCTGATCGATTCCGGCGTCACCCCCAGGGCCGAGTACGACGCCGGAAAGTGTGACCGCTGCTCGCTGGTCAACCTGTGCCTGCCACGCCAGCGCGCGTCGGCCAGCGAGTACCTGAACCGCCAGTTGGCGGCGGTGAGCGCCGGTGGGCCCGATCCGTTCGATGATGAAGTCGATTAACGACGGGAGCCGTTCATCAAACAACATCTCAACACCCTTTTCCTGACCACTGATGGCCTTTACCTCGCCCGCGAGGGCCAGAGCGTCGTCGTGCGGGGCGAGGAGCAAGGCAAGCGCGTAGTGAAGCTGCGGCTGCCGGTGCACACGCTCGGGTCAATCGTCTGCTTCGGGCGAATCGGGGCCAGCCCGTCGCTGATGCAGATGTGCGGCGAATCAGGCGTGTCACTTAGCTTCCTGTCGTCCACGGGCCGTTTTATGGCCCGCGTCAGCGGCTTTACGCCGGGCAACGTGTTGCTGCGGCGTGAGCAGTATCGCATCGCCGACGAGGCACCACGGGCGACGAAGATCGTGCGGCCGATTGTGCTGGCGAAGATCGCCAATCAGCGGTCGGTGCTGATGCGGTCAGTTCGGGATTATCCGAACAACCCGGGGATGAAGGAGATCGACCGGGCCGCGGACCTGCTGGCCGGCTCAATCCGGGCGGCGGAAGCGTGCGAGCAAATCGACGTGCTTCGCGGCATCGAAGGGGATGCGGCGCGGGTCTATTTTGACGTGTTCGATCATCTGATCGTACAGCAGAAGGACTCTTTTCGCTTCGTCGGTCGCTCGCGCCGGCCACCGCTCGACAACGTAAACGCGCTCTTGAGTTTCCTCTACGCGCTGCTGGCCGGCGACGTACGGTGCGCCTGCGAGTGCTGCGGGCTCGACCCGGCCGTCGGCTTTCTTCACACCGACCGCCCTGGCAGACCGGGGTTGGCACTGGATCTGATGGAAGAACTCCGTCCGCTGCTGGCGGACCGACTTGCGTTGTCGCTGATCAACCGCCTCCAGTTGAATGTACACGGGTTCACTATGACCGAGTCCGGGGCCGTACAGATGACGGATAAGGCTCGTAAACTGGTCCTCGTGTCGTGGCAAAAGCGGAAACAGAAACATCTACTGCACCCGTTCCTGAACGAGCGCGTGACTGTCGGTTTGGTTTCGCACCTGCAGGCAAGGCTCCTTGCACGTCACATTCGTGGAGACGCGGACGTCTACCCGGCATTCATTTGGAAATGAGCGAGGTGCACTGCGATGCTTATCCTGGTGACCTATGATGTCGCAACCGCAACTCCGGCGGGGCGCAGGCGTCTTTCTCACGTGGCCAAAGCCTGCCTGGATTTCGGGCAACGGGTGCAGAATTCCGTCTTCGAGTGCCAAGTTGATCCGGCTCAGTTCGCTGTACTCAAACATCGTCTGCTGGACATATATGAACCAACTGAGGACAGTATCCGCTTCTATTTTCTCGGTTCCGGCAAACGTAAGCAGGTCGAACACTTCGGCACCAAGCCCGGCGTGGATGTGAATGGGCCGCTGATTGTGTGAATGGATAGGCGCCCACGCTCTCGCCAATGCACTGCGAATGCTAAGTGCGCATGCTTACTGCGGCAGGTTCGCGTTGGCCATAAGTTGTTCTTTGACAAGTGAATATACGATTTCCGAAGTCTCGCGCTTCACTCCGTTGCGAAGTAACTCTCCCGGTTCGCATTACACTGGTGTTTGCCCGTGATGGGACCGTGATTTATGTTAAGGGCGTCGCCCGCTTCACGCGGGCGTGGATTGAAACTTCCTCACGTCGGCTTACAGGTGTGTCGTACTGGCGTCGCCCGCTTCACGCGGGCGTGGATTGAAACTTGCCCAGAGAGTTGTAG
>JBBQQZ010000106.1:0-10503 GCA_038215325.1 Tepidisphaerales bacterium
CACCTGATGGCCGGGCTGACGACCACCAAGTCGGGGCGGGTGATCGTCAACGGGCATGATTTGGCGGGGATGTCGGATGCAAAACTAACGCGGTTCAGGCGCGATACGATCGGGCTGGTGTTCCAGTCGTTCAACCTGATCCCGACCCTCACGGCCGAGGACAATATCCTCCTGCCCCTGCGGCTGGCGCGCAGCGCGACCGAGGCCGATCAGAAACGCCTCGACGAGATCATCCGTATCCTGGGCCTCGGCGACCGGCGCCACCACAAGCCCGACGCCCTCTCCGGCGGCGAGCAGCAGCGCGTCGCGATCGGCCGGGCGCTCATCAACGATCCGGCGGTCATCCTCGCGGACGAACCGACCGGCAACCTCGATTCCGTCAACTCCAAAAGCGTCTGCGAACTGCTCCGCGATCTGTGCGTCATCCACGGCAAAACGATCGTGATGGTCACGCACGAGGCCTCCGTCGCCACCTACGCCAGCGACGTGCTGGTGATCAAGGACGGCAAACTCATCGAGCGCTTCACGACCGAATCCGTGGGGGACCAGCAGGGGCTGGCGTTGCGATATCAGGAAGCGGTACGGTGATTTCCAATTGCCGATTGTCGATCGCCGAATGCCGAATGAAAGCCGTTTCTGGCAAGTCTTCTCGATCTGCCAATTGGCAATCGGCATCGGCATTGAAAAAAGACCCGCGGAAGGGAAGGAGCTTCTCCCGCGGGCCTGCGAAGCGTGACGGTTGAGCATTTCTGGTCGGGAGCACGAGTCGGTCTGCCGCACGTCCTGTGCAACACCCGTGAATTCCGATCAGACCACCACACCCAAGCGATCACGCATTCAAAATGTCGAGGGTCGAATGTGGAATGTCGATTGGGGCGAACGTCTTCATTCGACATTCGTCACTCGACATTCGACATTTCCTCTACGCTGCCATCGGCTGTGTGCTGAGATAGAGTCCGAGCATGCCGCGATCAACTTCGTCCATGTCGACCAGTCGGCCGGCGACGTCGTAGTGGCCGTCGTCGCGCTTCTGGACGCGACCCACCACCAGCCAGCCGACCCAGTCGCTCTTGGGGGCGTGGTCATGGTCGTGATCGATGAAGGGGCTGATGCCGGCGAAGGTCGGCAACTTCAGCCGCAGGCGGATGTGCGTGTCGGGGGTGACCGACTGGCGCGTCTTGAACCGGATCCCGCCTGCGGAGATGTCAACGATCGTGCCCATGATCGCGCCTTTCTGCCGCATCGCGTCCCAGCGTTCGACCGCCAGGTTCTGCTCTTCCAAATCATGCCGGCGGTGCGTCCGACGCTCGGCGTCGGTCGACAGCGTCATGAACGGTTCGGTCGCAACATTCCAATCAAGTGCTTTCGCAGCTAACATCGCCATGCTCCTGTTAATTTAGGCAGTCTGGATAGCCTACAATGATTAGATCGGCATATGAAATGGATTTATTTGTTAATATAGGAAAGATTTATTTTCTAGAGCAGGTCTGGTAATATTTCGTTGGGGCATTCGGCCGGGTTCGGCGGGGTGCTGCACTTCGAGTTTGGTGTGGATGTTTGGGAAGGATGCCAGGATTACATGCGTAGCTTGCCGGCCAGCAAGAAGGCCAAATTAGTTGAGCGACCGGAACAGACTCACCACCAGCGCCCGCGCCGCGGGCGTCCCGACCCGCTCGGCGACCTCTTCCTCGACGTCCAGCGAACCGCCGACCGCCTCATGCGCGGCCTGGAAGAGGCGCTTCGCCCCACCCGAATCACCCCCGTCCAATACCTGGTCCTCCGTTCCCTGCGCCGCGCCGGAGCGATCGGAATGCCGTCGAATGAAATCGTTCGCGAAATGACCACGCACGACCCGGACATGACGCGCCTGCTGGATAAGCTTGAAGACCGCGGCATCATCGAACGTCAGCGTGACCGCGAAGACCGGCGAATCTACCGCGTCAGCCTGACACGGTCCGGCGTGCGTCTGCTGAAAAATCTCACCAAACTCACCCGCGAACTCCACCGCAAACAATTCACCACCATCTCCCGCCGTCAGGCCCTGACGCTGACGCGCATGCTCGATTCGGTCAACGAAGCGCCGATCCCCGATCTCGACGAGAACGAGTAAAACATGTGGAACCACAGATGGATGCGGATCAACGCAGATGAAATGCGCTTAGTCACGAATCACACGAATGAGTCCTCTGAATAACTCTGTCTATTGCGCAAGTTGTCATCCTGAGGTACTCCGAAGGATCTAGTCGGCCCGCAAATCACGTAGTCGAGTAGATGCTTCGGAGTACCTCAGCATGACATTCTGAAGAGAATCAGGTTATCCAGCGGAGTCGAATACCGCACGAATGAAAAATACCTTTCATACGGTTCGTGCGTGAACCCCGCGCGGAGAATGCACTGTAGCGTCGCCCATATCTGCGTATGTGACCAACGAATGGGCGACGCAGGCGTCGCAGCTACAGGCGAGTGGATCACCAACGATTCGTATCATTCGAGTTCTATTCGTGTGATTCGTGGCCAAAAGTCTTCGCTTTTCATCTGCGAGCGCTATGAATAAACCGGCCATTTCCAGAAGGTCCTGCTGAGGTACCCCGAAGCATCGACTCGATCACGCGATTCGTAAGCCTTCTTGCTGCCGACAAGATCCTTCGAAGTACCTCAGCCTCAGGAGGAACATTCGCGCAATATCGAAGGTTGTTCAGAGGACTAAATGATAAATGCCTTTCAATCGTGTCTTATTCGTGTGATTCGTGGCTAAAAGTCTTCGCTTTTCATCTGCGTTTATCTGCGTTCATCTGCGGCTACTCTTCTCCTCCGCTCGACAGCCGGACGCCAGCACCGCACGACAAGTCTCGGGCGACCCTCTTTGACGAAGACGTAGAAGTTTGCGTCGAGGTCTGTTGCGTCGCGACGCGGAGAAAGGTCGCGGTACCCGTGTTCGCCCAACCAGTCGCGAAGCATCTATAGCGAAACCACGTCAACCCCAAATTGACAGCCCAGAGTGGCATTTCGAGACATGCGTTTGCTTGCCCTACTTCGGCGGCCTCGGTTTACGGCCGGCCTGGATGCTGAAGCTTTGGAGGTAGCTGATCCACATCATGCTCAGCCCGTGCGTGTAGCAGCCTTGGATGAGCAGGTCCATGTAGAACTGGGTCGGGGGGATGTGGTACTTCTCGACGTTGACGCCCTGATAGGTGAAGGCGTCGACCGCCTGGCCTTTGCCGATGGGCGCGATACGGACGTCGATGCGTTTATAAACGCCAACGTCCTTGCCGTTGTCGTCGAGTTTTCGGCCGATCTTCACGTCCAGCAGTTTCAGATCCTGCTCCGTCATGTCGAAAAGCGCGCCTGCGACATATTTCCCCGGATCGTAGTAGATATCGCCGATGCCCCCGCCCCAGTATTCGGAATAGAGGGGGAAGCAAAGTCGGTAGTTGTCGAGGACTGCGGGACGCGCGCTTTTCATCCCCGGCGGGCGGTGGCCGTGGTGTTTGCACCATTCGGCGACGGCACGGGGGTTGAGATTGGAACCGTAAGCGAAGTAATACACAGTTTTGCCAGTCAGGCGATCAAACGCGACCGTTCCGTCACCGGCCGGCGGGTGAGCATTGTGCGGCAAACCAGCCTCGTTAGCAAAGCGCAGGCGAGTTGGCGACGCGTGCCGCAGAATCGACCATAACCGTCTATTACACCAATCTTTACATATTTCCCAAAGCCCACCCCTCCGGGCGTCCGATAATCTATCAGAGCACGTTGTGAGCGTCGTTCGGGTGTCCGAGCGGTCTGACGGGTGCGGGCGTCCGGCTTTGATTGTCCGGCGTTCGCCCCTACACTACCGCCCGAGAACCTAGATCGGCGTCGATGAACGGATTCGGTGACGTCTACCGCGCAGGCCATGAAGCCTGTGAAACCATCATGATTGTCGATTGTCATACGCATATCTGGCAGTCCCCCGACCAGCTCGGGCCTGTTGACCTTGGCGAGCCTTCGCGTGCGATCCGCACGAAGGGCGCTCGCCTTTCCCCCACCGGCCGGCCCGTCCGTAGGATGATCCCGGCGGCGGACCCCGATTTTCACTGGCAGGAACAGGAATCCGCCTCGATCGATAAATCGATCGTCCTCGGATTCAAATCCCGCTACCTGAAAAGCGATATCCCCAACCACTTCGTCGCCGACTACGTTCGGCGGGCACCGGAGCGGCTGATCGGCTTCGCCGGGATCGATCCGACCGACCCCCGCGCCATGGAAGAACTCTCCATGGCCCGTGACGAACTGCGCCTCCAAGGCGTCACCCTTTCGCCTTCGAATCAGGATTTCCACCCGTCCGACACCCGGGCGATGGCGATCTACGAATCCTGCGAGACGACGCAGCTCCCCATTTTATTCCACCCCGGCGCCCATTTCATCGAGCAAAGCAAGATGGAGTTCGGCCGGCCTTACCTGCTTGACGAGATCGCCCGGAGCTTCCCGAAGCTCAAGATCGTGATCGGCCAGCTCGGTCAGCCGTGGATCGACGAAACCATCGTCATGCTGGGCAAGCACCCCAATGTCTACGCCGACGTCTCGGGCCTGCTGACACGCCCGTGGCAGGCGTATAACACGCTCATCAACGCCTTCCAGTACGGCGTGATCGACAAACTGCTGTTCGGCTCCGATTTCCCGTACACCACCGCCACCGACTGCATCGAGGCGCTGTACAAACTGAACCAGATCGTCCAGGGCACCAACCTCCCCGTCGTCCCCCGCGAAGCCCTCCGCGGCATCGTCGAACGCGATGCGGTATCGCTTTTGGGTCTGGATTAGCGTGCGTTTGACGCCAAGAACGCAGAGATGCATAGAACGCAAAGGAAATCATCTCGTTTGATCTCTGCGCTCTTTGAGTCTTTGCACTCTTTGCGAGAATTGAACGATGCAGTAAATAAAGGCGAAGGAATGCCAATGCTCAAGACCATTCTCCCCATCCTGGCCCTGCTCCTCATCGGCTGCGAGTCGTCGCAGCAGTCGCTAAGCATCCGTCGGGACCATTCGGACCAGAAGTTCACCGCCTCGTTCGACCGGGCCTACTTTTCCCAGGCGATCGACGGACAGTTGGACGTGATCCTCCTGTCCGACGGCGCCGGCGACGCCGCGGTGGATCGGCCGCTGACGACCCGGGACGACAAGAGCGTCCGGCAGGTCGTGCATATGCGCGTGCTGTGGCAACACCCGCGCGGGCTGAAGATCGACAACCCCTCCTCCAGCAACGCGATGGTCAAGTGGCACGTCGTCGCCTCGCCCAGCGACCGGCTGACCTATTCCGGGTCGTGCTGGACGCGCGTAAGCATTGATGACGATGAAGCCGAGTTCGACATCCGCAACGCCAGCGTCGCGATCAGCCAGATGGTCGGCCAGATCGACGACCCGCTTAAACGCGCCAGCTTCGCAGGCGACATCATCGCCACGCGATCCGATGCGACGGTGCGCAGCTATCTTGAGGAACTCGCCACCCTCGATCGCCGCGACGACGCCACCGCCAACCTCGGCCCGCCGGCGCGGGGCAATCAGACGCCGTAATCTCTGGAAGGCCACGGGTGTAAACCCGTGCGTCTTTCGTCACCCCGACTCGCACGGATTCACACCCGTGGCTCTGAATACCCCTATGACCGAACGTCCCCGCGCCAAACTGACCGCCGTCAACAAGATCCCCGTCAAGCCGGCGCTCCCGTTTATCCAGGAACTTCGCCTCCTCGACGGCGACAAAATTCTGGCGACCGCCCGCTGGTACGCCCCGCTCGGCGACGACGGGGTCGTCCAGATCCTCGACCTCTTCGTCGACCCCCTCCACCAGCGCACCGGCCACGGATCGGCAATCATGCGGGCGATCTACGACGAGGCCAAAACCCTCTTCACCCACCTCGACCTCAAGCCCCGCCGCATCTGGATCAGCATCGAACAAAAATCCCAGGTCAACGGCCGGGCCTTCCTCAGTCGCCACGGCTTCCACCACGTCTCGACGATCAAAAACCTCATCCGCAAACAGGACGCGCTGATCTACCTGCGATCCTTCGATTGAGTGATGGGATGAACGCCAAGGCACCAAGGGGCCAAGAAGAAAGAGTTGGAACCAGAGATTACACAGATTTACACAGATTCAGTTCTCCGAAGCCCGAATGCCAATCTGTGTAATCTGTGTAATCTGTGTAATCTGTGGTTCCTTTCTCTTAGCCAGTTCGGCGTACAATACCGGCATGAACCTCAGCGCCACCGAGCTTGCGAGGCGGACGGACGATAGCAGCGTGTTTCGGCACGATGCGGTGAGGCTGTCGCTGGTGATCGGCCCGCTGGTGTCGAAGGACGGGCATGAGCTGACCGTCCGGGGCGAGCTTTCGGTCCGATTGGTGGAGCGCGACGCCGACATCGAGTTGTTCAAAGAGCAACTCCTGGCGACTGATGCCAGCGTGACCGTCGATACGATCCGCCAGCGGCTGCTCCCGGCATTGGAAACGACGCTTCGGACATTCGCCGCCCAGCACGACGCCGAGGCCGCGATCGGGCAGCGGGCGATGGTGTCGCACCTGACGCTCGAACGCGCCAACGAGTTCGGCTTCGCCTGCGGACTCGAATTCATCCCCCCTGCCGACGTGTCCATCGCCTGCCCGTCTCTCGACGCCAAACGGGCGGCCGAGCGCGTGCAGCGGGATCAGATCGACCATCTCGACCGCGCGGCCCAGGTGCTCCAGCACACCCGATCGCTCGGAACGACCGACGGCCTGCGTCCTGATGAACAGGCGACCTTGCTGCAACTGCTGCTCCGAGCGACCCCCGCACAAAAATCCCTGATCGCCGCCGGCGCAAATCTGATCGAACTGAACCCGGCGACGGGCGAAACGCGCGTGCTGGAGACGCCGAAAGAAATCGGCCCGCTGCGGTGCGTGGGGCATTCCGGGCAGCTACTGGTGGGCGGACAGCATGGGGTCGCAATCTCGTCCCCTCTCCCGTGTAATCACGGGAGAGGGCTAGGGTGGGGGTCTTCGAGCAGCGCGAACGTCCAGGCCCTCCCCCCAACCCTCGCCTGTGAGTACTCGGGAGAGGGAGCCGTTTTCCTGCACGGCCAATCCACCGAGCGCGGGATCAACAGCGTTGCGATCGACTCCGTCTCCGGCACGATCGTCGCGGCTCACTCGGAGTTCGGGTTGCTCCGGTGGTCGATCGAGGACCGTCAACCGCTCCCATCCCTCCCCACCGACGCTCCCGCGCGGTTCCTCGCCGCCATCGACGAGCGCATTCTCTTCGCCGCCGGCGATCGCGTGATGTTGCTGGCCGGAGATGCGGTGCAACCCGTCCACCAGGCGGACGGTCAAATCCTTGCGATCGAGGTCAGCGTCGATTCGGTCTGGATCGTGCGAGAAAACGGCGTCGTCGAACGGTTATCGCGATCCGACCTGTCAGTACGTGGTTCGTTCCGTCGATCCACGCGCCTTCAGGCGGCGGCGCTGATCGAGGTGCAGGGGATGACGGCGATCGCGCTGGCGGGGGAATCCGGGCCGGTCGATATCGTCTCCACGAGCGGCGCGCCGATGCTCGAACTGCATTCGCCTCAGATGGGTTTGCGGATGCTCTGCGCGTGCGGGCCGCAGGTCGTGGGGATATCCGCGGATCGTCAGACGGCCGTCATCTGGGAGATCGATAAGCCGGCGAACCCGGCGAGGTCGGTCAACCTCGTCGCAAGGCACGGTCACCGGGCGGTGGATATCTGTTGCGCACCTCTCTGAAGGTAAGAGGTAATCATCTGCCGTTGAGGCGGACGCGACGGGTGGCTCGCCAGCAGCAGGACGTGGCCCTGAAGTTCATGTAGCAGGCTGTCGCGATTCAGGTCTTCGACATCGACCCGGTGCATCACCTCAAACGCCCACCGGCACGCCGGCCTCAGATACCCGGCGGCGACGAAATCGCCCATGGCTTGATCAAAATTGACGACCGGGTCATACGCGACGACGTGCTGAATCGTCGCGTCCTCCCGCCTCGCCAGCATCGCGGCCGTGGCGCCCGTGCCGGTGGCGATGATCGAAACGCGGGCCTGATCGACATATTTCAACCCCCGCAGGTGCCCCACCGCCGCCGCGACGTCGAAGCGCTCGTGCAGGCCCAGCGTTTGGGCACATTCGAGCGTTCCCGTGCCGCGAAGCCGGACCAGCAGCGCGACGTACCCGCTGTCGTGCAGCGTACGGATCAACTTATCGAGTTCACGGCCATCACTTCGCTGATCGGGAACGAGCACGACGGCAGGCCATTTGGCGCGGATCGCGACTTCGCCGTGCCGGAGCAGTTGTTTTTCGTCGATCGCCGGGGCAAGAAACGCCTCGATCGCCACGCCGTCCGACGCCCGGAGCGTCACTGGTTCGACATGCACCGCGCCCGTCACCGGCGGCCCGACCACCGCGGGCGAGAACGGGTGCGTCAACAGATGAACATTCAGCGCCACCGCCACCAGCAGCATCACCGCCACGAACATCAGCCTGAAAATCAGAGGTGCGACGACGCGCCCCAGCACGCTCCGCTGCTCGGTCGTCCGGAGCATGCGGCGCGGGATCAAAGGCGTCCAGAGCAGCTTCCAGACCGCGCGCAGCATCTGCCCGATCGCCCGGGCGAGTTGAGCAACCAACCGGCCTGCGTGCCACGGCTCGCGCGGCATGGGTGCCAGCGGCTGACGATCCGGATCGTCGAAAACAGTCGGATTGAGAGTCGGACGTTGCATAATGCGCCTGCGTCGTATCGACGCGTGAAACCAGGGAAGATGTACGATTGAGAACAGGCGAATGCGAAAGGCCGTGGCTGGTGGCTGATGGCTCGTGGCTTGTGGCGCGTGGCTTGCGGCGCTTGGCTCGACGCCGTTAGCCTGCCACCGCGCCACACGCCACATGACACATGCCACATGCCACATGCCACATTTCCGGAATGTTGTTCTTGCGAATGCGGGTTCGCCGATTTAGATTCAGGTACAGGGATGGTCGTCGTTATCGGACGCGCAATGGATTGCGCTCGTCGTGTGATTCGCGAAACAGCGAAAGTGAGGCCAGGATGGCTAAGGGCAAGAAGGGGCCGGCACTTTTCGAAGTGATCCGCGCCGCGCAACAGAAACAACAAGACCAACAACGCAAACTCGAGCACCAGCGCTCGCAGGAGCCCGGCGTCCTGTCGTCGGCGGCGTCGAAGCTGAAGAGTTTGTCGTGGATGCACGGCAATCGCACGCCCGTAATGCGTGAAATCCCACCAGAAATGCCCGTGGCGGGCGATGAAATCGAATACACGCAAGTTCGCGCCGCCAAGGTGCCGGTCGTTGAAGAACGCGTCGCGCCCGCGCCGGTCGCGAAAGTGCCGGTGCAGGTTGCGCCGCCCCGCCCGGTCATCACCACGATCCCCAAAGACGCCGAGCCCGTCGCCGCGCCGTCGGACGAGATCGCTCGTCGGGTTCGCGAGGAGATCGCCGCTGCATCGCGGATCAAGGACACCTTCGACGACATCAGTCCCGACCCGGTCCTCAACAGCGTCGCCGACCTGTTCGGCCCGCAGCGCCGGGACGAGCCCGATCAGCCCCGCAAGCCGTTCGCCATGCCGATCCAGCTTAACTACACCACCGGCCTCGCCGCCGGAATCGCGTTGCTGGTGATCGTGGGGGTGGTGCTGGTGGTCTTCAAGATCAACGGCCAGGCCTCGGACGTGTCCACACTCGCCAGCGGCAAGCCGCGCCCCGACGTGCTGAACATCAAGCCCCCGGCCGCACCAACGGGCAATCCGACCAACCTGATCGTCGAAAAACCCGCCCCGACCGACCCTGCGGTCGCCCGCGTGCCGACCAGCAATCCGCCGGGCAGTGTCTCAGTGGAAAGCTCGCTCGCCCCGGTCAAGCTGCCCGCCAACGGCAAGCGGATCATCGGCGTGCAGTACATCGTCCTCCTCTCGGTCCCCCGCAAAGAGCCCGCCGACGAACTGGTGAAGTTCCTGACCGAACAAGGCGTTTCCGTGACGGCCGAGCAAGGCCTGCCCGGCTACAGCAAGACCTGGTTCAGCGTCGTCACCACCGCCGGCTTCCACCGGACCCGCACCAACCCGCAGTACGACGGCTTTATCGAGCCGATCAACAAGCTCATGAAGCAGTACGCCAACGGCTCGAAATTCAAAAGCTTCAAGCCCGACATCTACACCTGGCGCGCGGCGGGCTGATCGGTCGACGCAAAAAAGAGACAGGGAGACACGAGCCACGAGAGGGGGAGACGACATTTTCCTCTCTCGTGCCTTTTGTCACCTTGTCTCGACTCTCCCGTTCTCCGCCAGTGCCCAATCCCGACAAACTCGCATCCCTCGCTCGCTGCCGCTATATTCGCTCTTCGCGATGGAGACGACCGTTGCCCAGGAACTTCAATCGCTTCGTGAGCTGATCCGTCAGCAGTCGCAGCAGATCGCGCGGCTGGAAACCACGCTGCGGACGGTACTTGAGATCGCGATGCTCCCCGAATCCGAACGCCAGGC
>JBBQQZ010000107.1:0-10427 GCA_038215325.1 Tepidisphaerales bacterium
TTCACGCTGCGCGCAAATAATCGACAACCCCATCACACGACTCCAAGTCTCACCACCCAATCACCGATTCCCGCAGAATAACTGCATGAGATCAGAAATGCCGGACAGTAGTGGATGAATCGCACCCTACCCTGCTTCATCCTCGCCCATCAAACAACCGCCCGGGCGGACGGCGACATTCCGCGCGCCCCATGCTCACATCGCGATCCATCCGGCCATTGGGATCGATCCGCAGTCACCAACACTGGCACCCGCTCGGCATTCCCCTGGTATCTCGACGATGCCCGCCAAGGCGAATCTTCGAGACACGCCCCAACGCATTCGATACAATCCCCATAGCGACGCCGGTTCAGTTCAACAGACTTTATGCAAAGTGCGACCGGCCGCTTCGTGCTACCGCTGGCCTTTGGGCGCACTCTGCATAAAGTCCTATTCGTTATCTGCCCTCGCACATGGAGCGTCCCGAGTCACCATCGCAGCCCACTGGTGACGGAGTGCTTGAGTATGCCCAACCAACTATTGGCCGTCGGCGCCGCGTCAAGCACGCACTTGCCATCGCGTTCGCGGTGATCGCCCTTGGCCTTGGGGTCCTGTTCGCGATGCATTCGATCATTCTCTTCATGCGCTCGATCGACGAGCCAACTACGATAGACAAGCGGCTGTTCCGTCAGGACGCGGTGAAGTTCCTGGCGTGCAGCGTTGTTTTGGTCATCGCCGGCGTCTGGTACGCGCGCGTCGGTCTTCGCGGCGAAGCGGCCAGCGATCCGCCGGGCAGATAACCCGCCGCTGGAGCGGACCGCGGCGGCGGTATACTTTACTTGCGGTCGAGCGTCGCGCGTGCGCCGCCGCGGCCGCTCAGCGGCATTACGTTATCCAGCGGAGGCGGGAAACCCCTCGGCAATTGGCAATCCCCCACCGCTCACGTTACAACGCTTCGATGCGACGCTTTTTCCTCAAAACCGCTCAGGCCGGCGATCAGATCGAAGATGTGTATGTCATCACCGGCAAGCAGATCGCGGTGACGGCCAACGGCAAGTACTACATCAAGTGCTTCGTCGGCGATAAATCCAGCACTTGCACCGCACGCATGTGGAACGCGACGAAGGAAATCTTCGCGCAGATCCCTGAAAGCGGCTTCCTGCACATCCGCGGGCGGGTGGAGAACTACCAGAACAACAACCAAATCATCATCGAAGCCTGGGCCCCGGCCCGGCAAGACGCGTTTCAGATCGAAGACCTTCTGGCGACGACCCAGAAAGACGTGAAGGTGATGTTCGCCCGCGTGGAAGAGGTCTGCCAGAGCCTTCAGAACCGGCATGTGATGGCGATCGTGCAGGCGTTTCTGGATGACGAAACGTTGATGGCCAACTTCCGCCGCTCGCCGGCGGCGCAGTCGTTTCATCATGCGTACATCGGCGGGTTGCTGGAACATACGCAGAACGCGCTGGACGTGGCCGACGCGATCGTGCGGTTTTATCCCACGCTCAACCGCGATCTCGTGCTGGCGGGCATCTTCCTGCACGACCTGGGCAAGACCTGGGAACTGAAGTACGAAACCGCCTTCGGCTACACCGACGGCGGGCAGTTGATCGGGCACATCGTCAAGGCGGCGATGTGGGTCGAAGAGAAGGCGAAAATCGCCGCCGACACCCTGGGCGAGCCGATCCCGCGCCCGGTGATCGACGTGCTCCAGCACATCATCCTATCGCACCACGGCGAACTCGAATTCGGCTCCCCCAAGCAGCCGGCGACGCCGGAGGCGATCGCGGTGCATATGATCGAAAACATGGACGCCAAGCTCACGATGTCGCTGGCCGCGACGCGCGACGCCGAATCTACCAGCGACGGCAACTGGACCGAGTACATGAAAGCGTTCAACGTCCGCATGTACAAGCCCGACGTCGCCCCGGCGGACATCCCCGAGGAAGCGCCGACGACCACGATCACCAACCCCCTTTTCGGTGACGTTGCGCCGAAGAAATAGGTCCACGAATCTTCGCGAATCGATACGAATAAGAATGTGCTGATTCATGAAGACCTCCGAATAGCTCGGTCATCTCCTGAATGTCATGCTGAGGTATTCCGAAGCATCTACTTGACCACGCGATTCGGGAACCTTCTTGCTGCCGACAAGATCCTTCGGAGTACCTCAGGATGACAACTCTCTGATTATCTGAGGTTGTTCAGTCGCGCCTCTATTGCATCATGATCTCATTCGTGCAGATTCGTGAGGATTCGTGGATCCTGTTTTGCTGTCAGAACTTGCACGGATTGGATACGTCAATCAGAATGCCGAGCATGAACCAAGGCAGAGGTTGGTCAGCGTTGCTGGCGGCGGGCGTGCTGGCGGTGGGCGTGGGTTGCGAGGATGACTCGCTGCCCGTCAGCGCGCCGGTCGAAGACCCGTCCACGCAAATTCCTCCACCGGCGACGCGGCCGACCACGCAGTCGATCCTGGAAGGCCCGCGAAAGGCGATTTCGCTCAAGCTCCTGCCCTTCACCATCGAAGCGCCCGAGGCGTGGAAGATTGAAAATCACGATACGCGGAACGAATCGGTCACGATGCTGGAAGGGCCGATGGTCAACGACGAGGCCCACATCACCCTCGGCCTACGCGAAACGATGAGCGGCGAAATCCTTCGCAACTACACCAATCGGTTGAAAAAGGAAGACGAAACGCTAAAGAAGATCGGCGGGAGCGTGACGATCCGCGAGATCGGCGATATTCGCATCATCGACCTGCGCCGCCCGCCTTCGACCGCCAGCACAAAGCCGTCGGAAGACCCGATGGAATGGCGCATCACACTGCTCTACTCCAGCGGCCTCGGGCATGACCAGTACGAGCTGAAGTTCATTGGACTGACCGTCGAATCGTACGAAGCGAATAAGGAGTGGCTGACCAAGATGCTCGACACCCTCCGCTACGACGACGCCGGCATGCCGCCGCGACCGTAGTCGCGCGTGAGAGTTGGGTGCCACGGCTTGGTACGCCAAGCCGTGGACGGCATTCGAGCAAACCACGGCTGGGAGTACCAAGCCGTGGCACCCGAAGTCTCGTACGCCGCCAAGTGCATTCATCTTCCCTCCAACTCCGCACCACCCGCCTCGCGCCGTCCCCCACCGGAGCGCTGCATCTGGGCAACGCCCGCACCTTCCTCGCCACCTGGGCGATCGCTCGACAACGCCAATACAAGATCGTCCTGCGCATCGAAGACCTCGACGGCCCTCGCATCAAGCCCGAATCGATCCAGCAGGCGATCGACGACCTCACCTGGCTCGGCCTCGAATGGGACGCCGGCCCGACCCTGCAATCGACTGATCTGACACCCTACGCAAAAGCGATCGCGCACTTGATCGCCTCTGGCACGGCGTATCCGTGTGTCTGCACGCGGAAGGAAGTCGAACTGGCCGCCAGCGCGCCGCACGCGGAGGACGGGAGCACGGTCTACCCGGGCACGTGTCGCGGCCGATTTGCTACGGTCGACGACGCACGGAGATCGTCTGGGCGCGAGCCCGCGATCCGCTTCCGCGTGCCCGACCAAATCTTCACCTTCACCGACACCTTCTCAGGCCAGCGGTCGATCGATCTGGCGAACCAGATCGGCGATTTCGTCGTCGCCAAGCCGGATGGATCGCCGGCGTACCAGCTCGCGGTCGTCGTTGACGACGACGACGCGGGGGTGACGGACGTTATCCGTGGCGACGACCTGATCGATTCGGTCGCGAGGCAGGTGCTGCTGTACCGCGCGCTGGGCCAGGCCGACCGCGTTCCCGCCTACACACACCTCCCCCTCGTCATCGGCGAAGACGGTCGCCGGCTCGCCAAGCGGCATGGGGATACGCGATTGTCAACCTATCGGGATGCTGGCGTCTCCGCCGGCCGAATGCGGGCGTTGCTTTCCCGTTGGCTGGGAATCGACGCCGGAGATACGATAGAGGCCTCAGAGGTGGCCGCCCGGTTCGATCTGGCGAAACTGCCTCGCGAGCCGATCGTGTTTCGGGCGAGCGACGACGCGTTCCTGCGCAAGTAGCCGCGACGCCTGCGTCGCCCATTCGAGCGCACGACAGGAGACAGTAGTGTTCGGTCCATCGCAAAACAATGGGTGCCACGGCTTGGTATTCCAAGCCGTGGAACGCTTCGAAGCGTTCGGAGAACTCTGCGCCTCCCACGGCTTGGCGTACCAAGCCGTGGCACCCATGAAAATGTGTCGCACGTCGCAGTAGGTAGAGCCATGCCGACCGAAGCCGACTACCTCGCCTTGATCTCCGGCCGCTCGCGCGGGATCGGGCCGGCGCTGGCGCGAACGGGTCTGCTGGCGATCGAACCCCTCTACCGCGGCATCATTCGCACGCGCAACACGCTTTTCGACCAGCGGTTCAAAGCGTCCCACTACCTCGGCAAGCCGACGATCAGCGTCGGCAACATCACTACCGGCGGGACCGGCAAGACGCCGGTCGTGCAGTGGCTGGCGGATCGACTCATCCAGCTCGGCCATCACCCGGCGATCCTCCTGCGCGGCTATCGCTCCACCGGCGGCGTGAGCGACGAGGCCGAACTGCTCAAACGCCCCGGCGTGGAAGTAGAAGCCAATCCCGATCGCGTTACCGGCGCGATGGCGGTGCTGGCGCGGTCGCCGCAGACCGACGTGTTTATCCTCGATGACGGATTCCAGCACCGACGCGCCAGACGCAACTTTGACCTGGTTCTCATCGACGCCACCAACCCCTTCGGCCACGGCCACGTTCTGCCGCGCGGGCTGCTGCGCGAGCCGCCGTCGTCGCTTGCCCGCGCGGGCGCGATCCTGATCACCCACGCCGACGCCGAGGCGAATCTCAGCGCGATGAAACTCCACCTGCGTCAACACGCCCCGGCGGCACCGATCTTCGCGTCGCACCACGCCTTCGGCGGCTTAATCGACGCCGATGGACGCGACATCGACCTGGCGCGGGTGGGTCGGTGTCTCGCGGTCGCGGGGATCGGCAACCCCGACGCCTTCTACCACGGCCTGCGGTCGCGCGGCCTGCACGTCGTCGATACGTGGTCCCCCGGCGACCACCACGCCTTCACCCCCGCAGACGTGCAACGACTGCGCGAACACGGGATCGTCGATACCATCGTCGTCACGGAGAAAGACTGGGTGAAGCTGAAGGCGATCCGGGGCGTGGACGAACTCCCGATCGCGCGCGCTAAGCTGCGGATCGACTTCGCGGATGGAGACGCAGACGCGCTGTTGACGCTGATCCTGCAAAAATGCCCGTTTAGCCCCTCGTCGTGACGCGGGTTGTGCTCCGAATCGATCGCAGAACGCCCGCAGCAAGCCGCGGCTATAAACAGATGCGCGGGAGTAGGCAGGTACAAAAAAATAGGCCGCACGGCGGAGGGTGAGTGCCGTGCGGCCTGGCGGAGGAGGAAACGAGGATCGTCATCGCTCCGGGCGATTGTCGTGTTGTTTGTCGCCACTCGCGTTGCGACGAAAGAACAGTTACAAAGGTCGTGCCGAAGCCAAAATTCGCGAAAAATTTCCTCGCGATGGCGATTTCCGACAGATAACGCCGATCCTTCATTTGATGCCCCTTGGCGAACTGAGAACGAAACGTGCAGCCGAACCCCGGTTGCACAGTCCCCGTGCATAACACCCTTGCCTATGCCCTTTCTCGTCATTGACCAACAATGGATCAAAACCGCCTTTCGGCTCGTTTTGGCCGTTCTGTTTGCCCTATTTCTAGGCGGATGCGGCGCGCCCACGACGCCAACCCCCGCCGCCAATCCCAATCCCGCGCCGACGGGCCCCGTGGCAACCGGCAATCCGACCGTCGCGCTGGCGGTCACGCCGGTGCAGGCAGAGGCGGAGCGTCCGGACGTGATGTCGGTCGCATCGCTCTCCGGACTGAACGCCCAGGCGATCAAAGGGCCGATCGAACTCGTCTCGGCGCGCAACGAGTGGGTCAGCACTGTCGTCCGGATCAGTCCGATCTCCGGGCCGGCGGTGCTGGAACTGCCTGCGATACGCAGCGCGAGCAGCACGATCGACCCGAAGCAGTTTAAGGCGTACCAGGTTCTCCCGGTGAAGGTCGATGTGAACCGCGCCGGGTTCGTGCGCCAGACCGGCCTGCCCGCCGCCGTCGAGTCGCTGCCGCGGGCGCTCTTGCCGCTGCCGATCGAGAACGGCCGGATCGACCTCGCCCGCTGTCGTCACCCGCAAAAGCCCGCCGACACCTCCGCCAGCGCCCTCGGGTCGAACGAACCGATCCTGATCTGGCTCGATCTCCAGATCCCCACCGACGCCGCCGCCGGTGCGTATCGGTCGGTGCTGACGCTTGCCGACCCCACTTCCGCCCAGCTCGTCGCGAATCAGCCGAACCTCCCGCGCCCGCCGATCGCGACGCTGCGCCTCAGCCTTGAAGTGCTCGATTTCGTTCTCTCAGACGATCGCCATCTGGTGATGGTCGCGCAGGTTGCGTGGGATTCGCTGAAAAGACATTGGCCGGAACGGTTTGAAGTCATCCAGCCGAATCTGCTGTCGCGCACCGACCGCAATCACACCCATGCGGTTGCGACGATCGACGAGTTGCAGAGGCTCGCCCAGGCGCACCGCGCCCAGATCCACATCCCGCGCCTCCAGCCGACCGTCAAGTGGCCCGCGCTCAAGCCGCCGCAGATCGACTGGTCGGAGTACGACGGCATCCTCAAGCCATGGATGACCGGCAGCGCATTTCCCGATCAGGTTCCGCTCGGATACTGGCCATTGCCGAAGATCGACTATCTCGACAACATCCTGCTCTCGCCGCGACTCGAGTACTACGCGGCCGCGGCGTCGCACTTTGACCAGTTGGACTGGCTTCGCCGGGCACCGGTGCTCATCGACAAGCTCACGCCCGGCCGCGCCACGCTCGACGAGCGGATCGCGATGTCTGCCGAGGCCCAGCGCGTCATCGCGTCGCACCCTCGCGTGCGCGTGCAGATGCCGCTTGAACTCGACGAGGTGCAGATCGCCGACGATCGGAACGCCAACCTGATCGACCCGCGCGCCACCGGCCGATTGAACTGCGTCGCGCCGGGGCTGATCAGCAGCAGCCCGCTGCGGAAGTGGCCTGAGAATCTGACTCGACCCGAGACGTTCCTGCGCACCGATCTTCGCGGCCTCATCCCGTACGCCGGCGCAGGAGGCGATCAGTCCGACGTGCGCGTCTGGGCGTGGGTGGCGTTCCTGCGCAACGCCCGCGTAATCGAATGGGGCAACTGTCTCCCCGCCACTCCGAATCTCAACGAACCGGCCGACCCCGGCGAGATCACCTGGTTCTATCCCGGCTCGTGGTTCGGCACGGATCAAATCGTCCCCACCGTGCAGCTTAAGTGGATGCGCCGCGCCCAGCAGGATTTTGAATACCTCTACCTCGCTCGCGAACGCGGCAGCGCCGCCAACGTATTGCCGATGGTCCGCGTGCTCGCCAAGCCGGTCGAAATCCAGGCGAACCAGACCCCCGATCCCACCTACAGCCTCCTGCTCGGCACCGCCGACCCGATCGCCTGGCGCGACGCCTTCTGGCTGCTGGGACGCACGGTCATGATCCGCGAACCGGGCGCTGCGGTCGATGAGAACAAACTCGCCAACCTCAATCTGGACACCTTTAAGTGGATCGAGCCGATCGAAAAACCGGTCATTCTCCCGCGCACCACGCAGTGGACGGTCGGCGCGCCCGAGCCCGGTTTTGTCGGCCCGTGGGTGAATCTGCGACTGGGCATCGACATCTACAACGCCTCCGATACCAACCTCGAAGAAAATAAACTGGGCTTCGACGTGCCAGCGAAAGGCTGGCTGGTCCAACCCGCGCCGGTGACGATCCCGAAGCTCACCGTCTACCAGGTTCAGCGTCACCCAATCAACGCACGGGTGGACCCGCTTCGTACCCCGGTCGCCAAACACGAACCGGTGACGCTCGGTTTCCGCAGCGGATATAGCGGGCGCCAGACGCCGGTGGAGTTCGTCGCACCGGTCACACGATCGCTTCGTCGCACCGCGCCGCTGCGGATGAACGGCTCGCTCGACGACTGGACGGCTTACGACGCGATCCAACTCGGGCCGCTGGTCAAATTGATGTCTCGACCCGCGATGCAGCAGCACGAACTGGAGATGGCGTCAACCGAAACCCAAATCTACAGCGGCTGGACCGACACCGACCTGTTCTTCGCGTTCCGCGTCGAGGGCCTCAGCAAGAACGGCAGCGTGCTTGCGGCGCGAAATTTCGTCGACTACCAGTACGGCCGCGCCTGGGGCGAAGACCTTTGCCAGGTCGTCGTGCAAGCCGTCTACGAAGACGGCACCACCGGCCCGCTCGTCCACGCCGCGCTCAAGCCGGGGGGCAACGTCTGGGTGGAACGAAAACTCGATCCGCGCCTGCACGTCAATCCGTGGGAGAACTTCAACCCCAACCCGATGGTGCGCTACGTCGCGACGCTGGAACCGACCGTCTGGCGCGGCGAACTTGCGATCCCCTGGCCGTCGCTGATCGCCGAGAGCAAGACCGATGAGTTTGCCAGGCAAGGCAAACCGAATTTGCCGGTCATGCTGAAGTTCAACTTCGTCCAGCACAAGCGCGACACCGGCGAAAGCGCCAGTTGGGCCGGCCCGATCGACATCGGCCGCGACGACAGCTTCACCGGCGTCATCGTGCTGAAAGAAGCCGAACGCTCCGACACGCCCGACAGCGCCAGATAACACGCGCTGATCGAACGGCTCAGCAGCAAATCCCCGCAATCATGTGTCGACCAATTCAGGGATCGGCGTTTCCATGGGGCGTTTCCACTGAAGGTGCAAACGCCAGTGGTCGTCGTCACGCGTGGGGTAATCCATCCGGTGATGCGCCCCGCGCGACTCAGTCCGCGTGTACGCCGCCGCCGTGACGAGGAACGCGACCGTCAGCATGTTCTGTAGTTCCCACCCCGCGACGGCGAAGTCCGGACCAATCTGCGGGAGAAACGATTTGTCCATGACGTAGCGGCACCAGAAGGCGATGATCTCGCGCGTTTCGTTCAGGCGTTCGCCTTCGCGCTCGATGCCGACGTTGCGCCACATCACGCTGCGCAGCGAACTCTTCACGTCAGTGACGTCGAGTTCGGTCTTTTCCGACGGCGGGATTCGGGCTTCGAGGTTCTGGGGAAAATCGATCTTCAACTGCTTGGCTTCAAACGCCGCGTCGGTCCCTGCGCGGGCACCGAAGACGAGTCCTTCGAGCAGCGAGTTGCTCGCCAGCCGGTTCGCGCCGTGCAGGCCGGAGCAACTCGCTTCGCCGACCGCATAAAGTCCCTTTAGGCTGGTTCGCCCGATGAGATCCGCGTCGATGCCGCCGATCATATAGTGCGTGGCGGGGTGGATGGGGATGAGGTCTTTCGCCAGGTCAATCTCGAACTGCTCGCACAGCCGCGTGAGCTGCGGGAAGCGGGCCTTGAAAGCGGTGGTTTCCAAGTGCCGCGTGTCGAGGAAAACGTGCGTGTAATGAGTTTTGCGGATCTGTTCGACGATCGCGCGGGAAACGACGTCGCGCGGAGCGAGTTCCATATCCTTGTGGTAGTCGCCCATGAAGCGATGCCCATGACGATCGACCAGGTACGCGCCCTCTCCGCGAACGGCCTCGGTAATCAGCGCCCGGCTGGAACCGGCGACATATAGCGTCGTCGGATGGAATTGCACCATCTCCATGTCCGCCAGCGTCGCACCGGCGCGGTACGCCATCGCGTGCCCGTCTGCGGTGGCGATCTTGGGGTTGGTCGATTCGCGCCAAAGCTGACCCGTCCCGCCGGACGCCATGATGGTTCGGCGGGCCCAGATCACGTGGACCTTCTCGTTAATCATCGCCAGCAGCCCGACGCAGCGGCCTTCGTGCGTAAGCAGATCGATCGCGAAGCTGTGCTCGCTGACTCGGATCGAATCGAACGATCGGACCTTGTTGATGAGCGTCTGAGCGAGTTCCTTGCCGGTGGCGTCGCCGTAGGCGTGAAGAATGCGGGCGTAGCTGTGCCCGCCTTCGAGGCCGTAAGCCAGGTCGTAGGCATTGCCGGCCTGCTTATCGAAGTTCGCGCCCCACTGCATCAACTCGATCACGCGCGGCGGGCCTTCTTCGACGACGGTGCGGACCGATTTCTCGTCGCACAGCCCGACGCCGACGACTTCGGTATCCCGGACATGCGCCTCCACAGAATCCAGCGGCTGCAACACCGCAGCGATCCCGCCCTGGGCCCACCAAGTGTTGGATTGCTCGATGGTGTCTTTGGTCAGGACGAGAACATCCGCGCCACCCTCGGCAGCAGCGATCGCCGCGCGCAACCCCGCGACGCCCCCGCCGATCACCAATACGTCCGTGATCTGCTGCGGAAGGCGCGATGCCTTGAACGGAATCAGGTAGCGACGCTGTGTGAGAGATTCGAACAT
>JBBQQZ010000108.1:0-10340 GCA_038215325.1 Tepidisphaerales bacterium
GTTAATCCAGTAGCACGGGCGTCTCGCCCGTGGTTTTCGGCGGACACGGGCGGGACGCCCGTGCTACTTTGATTCGGATTCATCGCGCGAAGGGCCGCGCCGCGGAGCTTGTCGTCGGTGACGCGACAGTACCATTGGTCGCTCAAGTACGGCTCGATCGCCACGTGCGACCGGTAGGAGTGGCCGACGCTGTGCCGATGCGGTTTCTGGTCTTCGAGAAGGCCGTTGTCTTTGAACCATTTGACGATGATCTTGCGCGCTTCTTCGCGTGATTTGCCGAGCAGGAATCCCGCGTCGCCGACGTCGGTCCAGCCGTGCGTGTCGGAGATGGATGCATCCGGTGCCATGACGTTGATGACCGGCAGGCCGTGACGCTGGCCGATCTCGTAGTCGTTGGGGTCGTGGGCGGGGGTGACTTTGAGGAACCCCGTCGCCATCTGCGCTTTGGCGTCGGCGGGATCTCCACCCAATGACACCGGGAGGACGACGTAGTCGTCTTCGATGATCGGGATGATGCGATTGACGATCGGCAGCTTGACGAACTTACCTTTGAGCGACGCAGCGCGCGGGTCTTTCGGATTGATCGCAACGGCGGTGTCACCTAGCATCGTTTCGGGGCGCGTCGTGGCGACCGTGATGCATTCCGTTGTGGCGAGGGCATCCTGCCCTTGTTTCGCGGGCGAGACGCCCACGCCACGTTCATCACACAAGGGGTAGCGCAGGTAGTAGAAGTGCCCATCCACTTCCTCGTTCTCGACTTCATCATCCGCCAGCGCCGTGAGCGTGACCGGGTCCCAGTTGACCAGTCGTTTGCCGCGATAGATGAGGCCGGCTTTGAAGAGCTGGAAAAACGCTTCTCGCACGGCTTTCGCGCGCGGTTCATCCATGGTGAACGCGGTGCGGTCCCAGTCGCAGGAGCAGCCCATGGCTTTGAGCTGGCCGAGGATGACCTTTTCGTACTCGTCCTTCCATGCCTGGATCTTTTTGACAAAGTCGTCGCGCTGGAATTCCGTTCGGCGCTTGCCTTCCTCTTTCAGAACCCGTTTCTCGACAACGGTTTGCGTCGCGATGCCGGCATGATCGGTTCCGGGCAGCCAGCAGGCGTTTTTACCCTGCATGCGCGCCCGGCGGATGAGGATGTCCTGAAGCGTGTTGTTCAGCGCATGCCCGAGGTGCAACGCCGCCGTCACGTTGGGTGGGGGGATGACGATGCTGTACGGCTCGCCGGGGTCGGTGGGCTCGGCGTGGAAACACTTCTCGTCGTCCCACACCTTCGCCACCTCGGCTTGAACGGCGGCGGGGTCGTAGGCTTTGGCTAGTTCTGCGGTCATATTGGTTCTCAAAAAAAACGTTTAGCCGCAGATGGACGCAGATAAACGCAGATGAAAAGGCGGAAATGCGAAGGGCACGAAATGCTCAGCTGCGCAAGTCTGATTTCTTATCCGCGTTCATCTGCGTTCATCTGCGGCTAATAAGTCCGAATGTTACGGAGAGAGACGGCGGATCACAAATGCTCAGGCGGGGAGTCGTACGCCGCGGGTGTTGCCGATGTGGAGGCAGCGGAGCAGGCGGCGTTTGAGGGTTTTGTGGAAGCGATCGATGCAGGCGGCGGAGTCGGTTTCCAGCGTGATCTGCCCGCCCGCCTTCGTGCGATGCCCGCCGCCGTCGCCGATCTTGTTGACCAGGCGGCGCATCAGCTCGCCGGCGCTAAGGCGGGGGAGGCTGGATCGAAGCGACAGGATCATTCTGCCTTCGTGTTCTGCCGTGACCAGAACGCAGTCAATGCCCTCGCAACGCAGCAGTCCGTCTGCCAGCAGCGCGGCTTCTTCCACGCGGTCAACCTTGCCGGCGTGGGTAATCAATGCCAGGTCGTACCGGAGCGCCCCTTCGATCGCCCGCGCGAAAGCGGAGTAGTACGTGGCAGGCACGTCGACGTACCGCATTTGCCACAGCTTGCGGATGTCGGCCACCAATACCAGGCTGGAGATCGCGACGGTATCGAGCTGGCTTTGCTGGCCGGCGGCACCGGCGACGTCGGATTCGATCGCGTGCAGCATCGCCGAGGCGAGCGTGGGGTCGATGGGCAGGTGCAGTTCCATGAAATAGCTGAAGACGATCGAGGCGGTGGCACCGACGTCGATCCGCACATCCGAAAACGGCGACTTGAGCCGTCTCCCGCGACCGCGGTGGTGGTCGACCAGCACGGTCGGGATCACGCCCTCCGGCAAAGGCGAAACCGAGAAACTCGCCTGCGTATCAACCAGCACAATCGCGTCATACTGCGTCAGCGCCGCGTCGTCCCACGTGAGATAGCTGATCTGCGCCGTCTTGGCGAACCCGGCGAGGCGCGGGGCGTCGTGCTGGCCTTTGAAGCGGATGGTGAGCTTGGCGGCGGGGAGGGTCGCTTCGAGCAGCCGCTGCATCGCCAGGCAACTGGCAGCGGCGTCGGGGTCGGGGTGGACGTGGGTGGTGATGAGGATGTTCGATTTCCCCGCCAGCGCCTTGAGCAACTTGCGCGCGTGCGGAAGCGTCCGCCGCTGCACGCGCTGCGCGGTGCTGTTCATCGTATCGATGCAGGAATCGACAAATGCCGTCATATCATCCCGGCGACCCCAACGGTCGCCACGCACAGTCTCCCATGGCGACATCGGCAGATACCGTCGACGACTCAGGCTTCGGCTTTCGACCGATAATCGAACCATGCGGAATCATACCCACGGTCTTGCCTAGTTCGTCATAGATTTTCCGTGAACCGGCGTTTACCCAGGTGCAATCGCGTGTGGCGGTTTTATCCCCTTTCTCATCTTCCCAGGCGAAAGGGGCGACGACACGCAATGCGGAAGACGCGCAGGTCGTAGAGCTGCGGCTGCTGGCTAAAGGGGCGCGGGGTAACGGGTAGGCGCATCATCACACGCGGAAGATCGCGCCCATCTTGCGGCCGAGGATCGCGCTGGCGCCCAGGATCGTGGCGGCCAGAAACACCATCGCCCAGACGCCCAGAGCGCTGGCGAGGTACTTGCCCGTGCCGATCAACTGGAAGAGTTCATAGATCGTCTTGGTGATCGGGAAATAGTCCGCCCGCTGGGCGAGCATGAGCGAATCGCTCACTTCCAGCATGCTGAACGCGAACGCCAGCATCGCGCCGGCGATCAGGTTGGCGAGGATGAGCGGAACGGTGATCCGCCGGATCGTGGTGAAGCCGCTGGCACCGAGGTTGGAACTCGCTTCTTCCAGCGTCACGCTCGTCTGCTGCAAGCCGGCGACGGCGCTACGCACCATGTAAGGCAACCGGCGCACCGCGTAGGCGACGACGAGAAAGAGCGTGGGGTTGGTTCGCACGTCGACCAGAGAACTGAGGAATTCGCTGTTCTTCACTATCTGCGTGTTGGCTGCCATGGTGCTGATCGCGAGGTAGCCGAACGCCATCACGATGCCCGGCACCGCCAATGGCATCATCGCCAGCGCGTCCAGCGCCCCGCGGAAGGGGATGTCCGACCGAACGACCACGAACGCCACCGCCACCCCGATCACGATGTTCAGCAACACCGCCAGGCCCGCGAAGACAAGGCTGTTGCCGATCGAACTGACGGTCATGCTGTGCCCGAGCGCTTCTTCAAAATTGCCGGTCGTGAACTGGGCCGGGAGAATCGTCCGGTACCATCCGCCCGGCGGGCTGAAGGCGGTTAGGACCACGCCAAAATGCGGCAGCAGCGCGATGAAGCAGACCAATGCGAACGCCAGCGGGATCGCGAACGCCTTCCAACCCCTGGCGCGGGTGATGGTGGAGGCCGTGGAGGCCTTGGCCTGCATCGCGTAGGTGTTGCGGCCGAAGACGACCTTGCCGATCACGTAGAGCAGCACGCTCGAAACCAGCATCACGAACACCAACGCGTATGGGAACGAACTGGTGCCGATGTCTTTCAGCTCGTTGAACACCTGAACAGGTGTCGCCTTGTTGTATTGCATGATTAGCGGCGTGCCGAGTTCGGTGAACGACCAGATGAACACGATCGTCCCGCCGGCGAATAGGCCCGGCATGATCAGCGGCAGGGTGATGCGGCGGAATTTTTTGAATCCGCGGCACCCGAGATTCTCGGCCGCCTGCTCCATCGCGGGGTCGATGTTTGCCAGCGCTGCGGCCACGTTGAGATACAGAATCGGGTACAGCCCCAGCGCCTGAAGAATGATCACGCCCCAGTATTGCCCCGAACCGACCCAGTCAACCGACAGCCCGAACAGCGCGTTGACCGCCCCATACAGCCCGAACATCTGCTGAAACCCGATCGCCCCCACGAACGGCGGGAGGATCATCGGAACCAATAGCAGCCCTTGGAAGAGGCCCTTGCCGGCGAAGTTGAATTTATTCGCCATCCATGCCAACGGCACGGCGATGAAGCAGACCAGCGTGGTGGTGCCGATCGCGATCTTAAAGCTGTTCAGCAGGCCTTCCAGATAGATCGGGTTGTTGAAGACTTCGAGCAGGTACCGGAGCGTCGGCGTTCCGTCGGCGTCAAAGAACCCCTTGGCAACGATCAAAAACAACGGCCAGATGAACGTCACCGCGAACAGCACGGTGAGCAGCGAGAAGAGGATCCAGGCGGTTGATTTTTTCATGGTTCACGTGGCGTGGGCGTCCCGCCCGCGCTGAATCTTCTTTTATTGCGTGGGCGAGACGCCCACGCCACGGTACTGGGATCGAAACGCCTTGGTCCACTCACGCATGTACTCGATCGTCTCGTAATTTCGGCGGGTGTCCGGCGCAGTACGCCAGCTTAGCGGCACGTCGGCGGATTCGCCTTTGAGGTTCTTGAGCGTGACGGTGGGTAGCCCGCCGAAGTCTGATGTGCCTTTGGAGCGTCGCCACGCCGCTTTCAATTCATCGCCGCTATCCATGCACATCGCGCGGACGATGTCGCGGAGCACCGAAAAGTGCTCGCCCGTCCAGCGCTTGTAGTAGACGAACTGCTTCGAGACGGCGTACGGGTCGATGAGCGGGTCGGCCAGATCGTCCACCGAGTGCTTATCGTGCTCGACATGGGCGGCCTGGACCGCGGGCTGCGTCGAAGGGTAGAACGTCCGGCGGATGGGCAGCCGACGCAGGGCGTACTTCTCCGGGCCGATCAGTTCGCCGTTTTCGTCCTTCGTGCCGGGCTTGTAGCACCAAAGGCGCTGGCCTTCCTCGGAGAGAATAAACTGGATGAAGCGGATGGCGACTTGGCGCGTCTCGGCCTGCTGCTGGGGCTTCGCGTGTCCGCCCGCGCCGCGGAGGAGGGAGATGGGGTCGCAGGAGACGCTGGTTCCGCCGATGGGCGTGACGAACTTCATCCGTTCCGTGCCATCGGGCGCACGCGACGATTCGGCCTGATACCGGCCATAAAAATCGATCGCCATCCCGACGGCGGCGTCGCCCATGCTGACGTCGATAGGCACTTTGCTGGCGCTGTCGGTGAAGTAGCGAGCGTTAGCGCCGATCTGCTGGATCAGATGCAGGCCGTTCTCGAAGCCTTTTTCGAGGGCGGCTTGATAGCCTTTCAGGTCGTCCGGCACGTCGCCGCGGCGGTAGTCTTTGCCTTTGGTTTTGATGAAGGCGTCGATCGTTTTCTCGTTCGCGGCGATCTGCTCATTACTGAACCCCGCAGCCATGACTGCATCGTGCATCTGCTGATGCACGATCATCTCGAACGCCTTGGCGATCGAGCCGCTCTTGGTCGGGTCGGCGAGGCCCAGTTGGCCGAAGTAGCGGAAGTCGGCCAGATCCTTCCACTGCGCCGGCGGCGTTAGAATCTGTAAGTCCTTCAGGCGATCAACGTTATAGATGATGCCGAACGTGCTGACGACGTTGCCCATGACGGAGGCCGTGCGCCAGACTTCGCCGGAGACTTTTTCGGGGATCAGATCGACGCCGTTTTTCTTGAACAGTTCTGGCGGCAGTTGATCGAGGACGTTGACCGCAAAGCCGGAGCGAAAAGCGTTGGAATGGTCGAACTCGCCGCCGCCGAAGAACAGATCGATCTTGCTGGTGATGGCGGTGGGGTCGTCGGTGGCGCGGTAGGCGGCGTGGACGTCTTTCGTCTCGTCCTTGCCAGGGGCGGGTTTGGTCAGATCGTCGGTCGCCTGGCCTGGCCAGGGCTTGCCCTGGTTTGTCCACCACGCGCGGGTGGCGGCGGTGTATTCGCTGGCGAGGTAGCGGCTGATTTCCGTCGTGCCGCCGATGTTGCGCCAGTCGATCTTCACCGGCTTGCCGAACTTCGCTTTATGCCATCGCGAAAACGCCTGCGCAAACTCGTACCGAATCGCTTCATTATGAGGCGACACGACGACGATCATCGGATCCCCATCCCGCCACTCTCCCTGCGGCGGCGGCTGCCGAAAAACGAACGGCAACGCGATGATGATCGCGAGGATAGCGAGGATGATTCCGTTCTTGGCCATTGCTTCCTCTCCCTCTCCCCCAGGGGGAGAGGGCCGGGGTGAGGGGGAGGCTCGACACTTGATAGTGCCCTGCGAGCGTCCAGGTTCCCCCTCACCCTAACCCTCTCCCCCAAAGGGAGAGGGAACAATCAATCTTTCAACACGATCACATCGTTCGGATCAACCCACATCTTCGCCTGCTCGACCGCGCCGTCGCGGGCGACGAATTTAGGGTTCAGTTCAAACGCTCGCAGTTCAACGGTTGTCGTGGTTCCGACGCGGACGACGTGCTGGGCGACTTCGCCGAGATAAATCGTGTCATGCACCGCGGCGTCGAAGGCGTTGATCGGCGGGGCGCCGGTGGTGCCGAGTTGGATCGTTTCCGGGCGGATCGAGATCACGACGTCGTCGCCGGCGTTCACGCTTACCGGCAGCTTGCCGGCGATGACCGGGCCGATCGTGGTTTGCACTTCCACGCGGCCAGCCGAGGCGGCCGTCACCTTACCGGGGAGGAAGTTGGTTTCGCCCATGAAATTGGCGACGAAGCGGTTTTTCGGCATCAGGTACAGGTCCTGCGGTTTGCCGATCTGCTCAATCTTGCCGTAGTTCAGCACGGCCATGCGGTCGGCGATGCTAAGGGCCTCTTTCTGGTCGTGCGTGACGTAGATCGCGGTCAGGCCGCTGGCGCGGCAGATCCGGCGAATCTCGGTTCGCATCTCCAGACGCAGCTTCGCGTCTAGATTGGAAAGCGGTTCATCCAGGAGCAGGCAATCGGGTTTGACGACCAGGGCCCGGGCGAGCGCGACGCGCTGCTGCTGTCCGCCGGACATTTCGTTGGGTTTTTTGTGAGCAAACTGGCCGAGTTGCACGAGTTGGACGGCCTCTTCAACGCGCCGGTCGGCTTCTTCCTTCGAGACTTTGCGAATCTCCAGCCCGAAGCGGATGTTCTGCCGCGCATCCATATGCGGCCAGAGCGCGTAGCTTTGGAAACACATCACCGCGTTGCGGTACTCGGTGCTGAGGTCGGTGACGTCCTTATCTCCGAAGAAAATTTTGCCCGAAGTCGGCTCGTGCAGGCCGGCGATCAGGCGGAGTAGGGTGGATTTGCCGCAGCCGCTGGGTCCGAGGAGGAAGAAGAGTTCCCCGGCCTCGATGTGCAGACTGATGTCATCCAGTGCGGACTGCTGGCCGAAGCGCTTCGTGACGTGGTCGAGCCGAACCGATGTCATGCTGGCCGCGATCTTAGCGTTGGGGCGTGAAATTCATACCCGGCGCAAGTGTGCCTTAACACGGGATTAATGGTGGACAACACGTGGATAAAAATAAATCTGATTTCATGGGGCCTTAAGCGTGCTCTAGCGCCGACATGACCATGATGCTGGAGTAGTTCACTTTGAAAGGGTGACCCGACGTGACGCAGTACTATTCACAAACGCCGGCCACGAAACGCTTCGATAAAGTTGACGTGTTAACCCTGATCGATCCGCACTGGATCGAGAACGGTCAGGCCGCGAAGCTGATCCGCATGGTCGCCGAGCGCGAGCGGGAAGAGCCGCGTGACCTGTCGCCGCGTCGTGAAACCTTAGAGGCGGCATAATCGTTAGTCGCGGTAGCTGTTCCCGCGATCGCCCAGTCTCATTTTCAGGCTTAAGACCGGCTTGCAGACGGGTATGGCGTTTTTTGTAGGGTTCGCCGTGCGAACCGATAGAAAAACGGTTCGCACGACGAACCCTGCAAAACACGACCGCTACGAGCGAATGTAATCCTCGCTAGCCGCTGATATCCTCTGACGCGGCCGTCCGCCTTATCCCCCGCAAGCTGTTTTCCAGCCTCTTCCACCCGGCCGACCCTCGCAACAACCCATTCCCTGCCTGGCTCGCCGGCGAGGCTCGCCTATCCGCCTCCTGCACCCGTCCGACAGGTAATTTCCGGACCGCCACATTTTACTTGAATTTCACTGACAATTAAGCAAAAGTACTAAACCGGTAGCAGTTTCGACGCCACCATTGATTTTCGCACCAAGGTGAGGTTTCCCCATGTTGTCGCGCAACGCCTGCCCTGCCCTCGTTCTAGCCTCACTCATTTCAGCTCCTCTTTTTGCCGCCGTCGATCCGCCGCTGACCATCGACGCAGTCGCTTTAGCCACCCGCGGCTACGGCCTCGAATGGGCGGACGAGTTTGCGGCTGACGCACCGTTAAGCGGCGACTGGTCGATTCGCAAGCCGGGCATCCGACGCCAAGGCTACAACTCCATAGATCAGGTGTCGCTCACCGACAGCGCGCCGAGCCTACCCGACAACGGTCAGTACACGGGCGCCCTGCAACTCACGACCAAGCCGGCTTCGACTGGCGGCACCGTGCCTGCCGGCTACTACCCGACGGCGATGCTCTCGACTCACGAGAGCACGCTGTTCACGTATGGCTACTTCGAAGCGAGCATCAGGACGCAGACGGTTGCGGGTCACTGGTCCGCGTTCTGGCTTCAGTCCCAGGCAAACTCAAACAACACCGGCCTCGCGACCCCCGACCCGGCGAATCTGGGCACCGAGATCGACATCATGGAGCACACGATCGTCGGAACCACCAAGCAGACCCAGCACGCCCTTCACTGGAACGGGTACGACAGCGCCCTGCATAAGCAGAGGATAATGGGCGCCAGTAACGCGCCAGACCTTGACGCCTTCAACACGTACGGCCTGTTGTGGACGCCTGAGTATTACGCGTTCTATATCAATGGCAGCTTGTCCGCGTCGACGACCTCTGCGATTTCCAATGTGCCGGAGTACATCATTCTGAGCCTGGAAGTCGCCGACTCCGGGTCGCGAAGTTTCGGTGGCGATCCAGCTCCGAGTATTTTCCCTGACAGCATGTATGTCGATTACGTGCGTGTGTACCAGACCAAGCGACAAGTCTCGGCACCCGTTCCGGAACCCGCAACGCTTATGGTCGTCGGAGTAACCGCGATGCTGGCCCTACGCCGACGTCGCTGAGCGGGGTACTCGCGGGTTAGGTTCGAGACCTGATGGGTTTCGGTACGTCTGCGGTTCAGCGGTGGTACTCATCCAGGTCGTACCAGAATCCGCTTACAGGCAGTTCTGGATCAGGCAGTCCACTGGTCGTGCCGAAGACAAGTCCCGATGGCGTCGTTCCATTGCCGTTCGGTGCCGCCAGATAACTGGCTTCCACAACCTTGTAGGGCACCCAACTGGCGGAACCGTCAACGTAGTACACGTTAAATCCCTTGGTTGTGTGGCTGGCTTTGATCGAGCGATAGCTCTGCTGCGGACACCAAAGGTCCGACGCGATTGCCCGCCAAGGGTCGATCTTGCCTTGTTTTGCCCAACGGAGATGGACTTGCTGCGTTGGATTCGACCAACCCATCGTGTAACCGACTGCGTACGAAGCGACGATCTTCCGTTGCCACGCGGTATACGGACGGATTGAATAGCCAATCTGCGTACTCGATATCGTGCTTGCGACCGGCGGGAACGGATTGTTCACCGTATTGAATTGGTAAGTGTCGCGTTGTTGCGCGGGGCAGAAGTAAGACTGAATTTGCGGCGGCGAACCGCTGGTCGTGAGCATCGCGTCGCCCAGCGGCATGTAGACGGGCGGATTCGCAGGGTTTGATGCGTAGGTGATGAATGTTGAAGCGACGCCGCGCGTCAGCAAATTGGCATCTAGTTCCGGTGACCAGAACAGCGGAAGGACGCCGCGGTTTCCGCTGGCGTAGAGCATCATCGTGGTGCCCAACTGCCTCAGATTGCTTCGGCACTTGATGATATTCGCCTGCTCCCGCGCCGAATTCAGCGCGGGCAGGAGGATCGAGATCAGCAGCGCGATGATGCCGATGACGACGAGGAGTTCGACGAGAGTAAAGGCCGCGTGTTGGGACGATCGTTGGGTGTTGCGCATGATATCTCCCATCC
>JBBQQZ010000109.1:0-10327 GCA_038215325.1 Tepidisphaerales bacterium
TCCTACGCTTCTACGCGCATCGCTTCGATCGGGTGCATTCTCGCCGCTTGCGCCGCCGGCAGGATGGCGCCGCCTACGCTGAGGACCATGCCGACGACGAGGGTGATCGCCACGCTGATGCCGATTTGGTTCCACTGCACGTTGTAGAAGACGGCTTCGCCGTAGCTGAGGGTGGCCATGCCGAAGCTGACCAAGAGGCCGACGACGATCCCCAGCAGCGTGCCGACCGTGCCCTGGAAGAGGCTTTCGAGCAGGAACAGCTTTACGATGAACCCGTCGAGGGCTCCCAGGCACTTCATCGTGCCGATTTCGCGGAATCGTTCGGTGACACTCATCAGCATGGCGTTGAGAATACCTACGAACGCGACCAGGAGCGCCAGGCCGATAATCCATCGGGTCTGGATCTTGTTACCTTCGATCTCGGCCGGCTCGGTGGGGACGCCGTTGCCGGACATGGCGGCTTTGAGGTCTTCGGGGCGGTTGAGTTCGGCGCGGACGGTCTTGAGTTCGGCGGATTCTTTGATCCACAGCTTGACCGATTCGAGCGTCGCCGGCTGCGCGGTCAGGAGCTTGGTCAGATCTCCGCCGGCAAGCGGGAGGGTTCGGCCGAGGCGTTCGCGGATGTCTTCCCATGTTTCGCCGTCGAAGGCCTGCTTCGGGTCGAACGCCTTCGCGTCCTTTGCCGCCGCAGGGGCGTATTGGGCGGCTTTGCGGATCTCGCCTTCGAGCGCCTTGATGTCGGCGTCGAGCTTATCGCGCCGAACCTTCAGCGATTCATCGACCGGCCGCTGCGTCCAGGCGCGCATGCCGTCGATCAGCGTTTCGGTGGTCATAATCGAACAGAGAAACGCCAGCGCCAGGATGATGGCGCTGGTGACCAGCATGCTGCGGCTGAGCCGCTGGCGAATCGATTTCCACGCGATCTCGATCGCCTTGGTCAAGGGCAGGTTGATCTGGCGGCGAATATCGTCTTTTTTTGCCATAACGTCATCCACGAATCTTCACGAATCAACACGAATCCATTCTGCATCATTCGTGCAGATTCGTGTCGATTCGCGGATCACTTTTTTTCCATCGGCACGCCGACGAGTCCTTTTTTTATCAGCATTTCCAGGAACTTCACGGTCGGCACCTGGGCTTCGCGGAGGTTGAGGTCGTACCGCTTGGCGAGACGCTTGATGATCTGCTGCACATTGGTTTTGCCGTCGATATTGTCCCACACGAAGACGCCGATGGCGTCGAATTCAAAGCTCTTGGTCGAGCTTTCCGGCAATCGAAACAGCCGCTGGCCCCACTTGGGCTGTTTGAGCGACACCTTCAGCATGCCCCCGCCATCCGGCAGCGGCTGCATCTCGGCTTCCACCAGGCGCACCGGTTTGGCATCGAGCGCCTGCTCGGCGGACATGTGAGGTTTTTTCTTCCGGAACAGCATTACAAAGTTGCCAGTTGTTAGTTGATAGTTGCCAGAAAAGACGCCGGTGCCTGTTTTGCACTGGCAAGTTCCTTACTGGCAACTGGCAACTACGCCTTCTTCGCCCATCCCATCGACTTCAGCATCTCCCGCATGGCCGGTTCGTCGTCGCCTTGGGCGATGAAAAGCCGGTTGCGCACTTCGTCGTGGACGCCGATCACGTCCAGCTTTTTCGTAAACATCACGGCCCAGAAAAGCCGTCGTTTTCGATACAGCACGCCCCGGCGTCCGGTGAGCGTACGATTCGGCAGGTCGAGGGTCGTGTCGGAAAGATCATCGATTTCTCGATAGATCTTCCGCAACGATTTATCGATCTGCCCGATCCAGTCATCCAGCTTCAGCCGCGTCAGCGCCAGCGTTGCCGGGCCAATCTGCCTGACGTTGGCGGACTTTTTCTTCGATTTGAACGACAGCGTCAGGTCGCCGGCGTTCAGTCGAAACCACTGCATCTTCCATCCCGAGGGCGTTTTGCAGGAGAGGTCGAAGATCGACCACGCCTGCTCGCCGCTCTCGGGCGTATCCGAAACGGTCGGCAGCACTTGCTGCTCGAAGAACGTGTCTCGCGTCTTCACATGATGGACGATTTCCAGCACGCGGGACGATTGGTTGCTCCATCCCACCCACACGTCCCGCCCGGGCGGGTCGGTGTCGGCGTAGAGCTTCGAGACCTTCCAGTCGGTCGACTCCGGCATCGCAAAACCGGCCGCTTGTTTCGCGGCCAGATTGCCGACTTCGTCCTTCAACGCACGGTCGGCCCATTTCTCCGGGTCGCCGCGCTTCGCTCGTCGCCAGCGGAGGCCCAGTTTCGCCTGGTGCATGTCCGCCAGCAGCATCAATCCCTGATCCCACGTCCCGTCCACCTTGACGGGATTCCACGTGTCCGGCACCGCCAGATTCCAGCCGTGCCAGGCGAGCAGTTGCGAGTTGCGAGTTGCGAGTTGCGAGATCGACGACATTATTTTCACTCGCCACTCACCACTGGCCACTCGCCACTCGCCACTCTTAGTACGGACTCTGGAACACGCTCTTGGTGATAAACACCAGCCCCAGCGACAGCATCATCATCAGCCCCATTCCGCACGCATAGCCGGCGGAGAAGACGATGATGTACTGCTTCCACATGTCGCCGAATTTTTTCGCAAAATAGTATCGCCCGAGCATCGCGCCGAGGAACTGGGGGATGATCACGTGCGGCGCGGCCTGATCCATGCCTCGGATCAATCCATACACCAGCAGGATCGGCAGGCCGAACCAGCTCAGCGTGGTGAACATCGTGATCGCGATGCCAAAGCCCGCCACGATGATCCACGGCTTGAACGCCTGCTGAAACGCACTGCTCTCGCCGCCGGGCATGGTGGCGCTCATCATGAGGCCTTGTCGGTAGGCGTGGGCCTCCCAATAGACTTCCGTATAAGGGAACGACTGGCTGGGCACGGGCGCGATATTCCAGATGAACTGGCTGAAGATGACGGTCGAGACGAACACGATCGGCAGCACGAACATCTCGGCCTTGAACATGGAGATGATCTTGGTTCCGACGAGTTCGGTTTTGCGGAAGTAGAGCGTCATGCTCCCGTAGTTGTGTGCCGGGAACGGCGCGAACCAGATGGCGGCACCCTGGTAGCCGGTGAGGATGAAGGTGGCTTCTTTTACGAACGGGATGTTCACCGAGTTGCCGATGATGCCTTCCATTCGCGCCGAGACGTAGCTGATGATCGGGGTATAGACGAACCCGTAGAAGACAAAGACCGCCAGCAGCACCCACGACACTTCCGAGCCGACGCCGTCGACATGAGCGCGGTGCAGCAGCCACCAGGCCAGGCTGATTGTGCCGGTCATCGTGCCGATGTAGATCGCCACCGCGACCCAGAGATGGATATCGCCCCGCCCCGGCGGCGGCTTGAGGAGGGCGGCGAGGCCGGACTTTTCGCCGGCGGTCTGGTTCCCCTTCATCCTCCGCGCCGCGATCAGCGACTGCCCGACCTGGATGAACCCGATCACCGCGATCGCCAGCGTCAGGCCCAGGCCGAAGCTGAAGTAGAAATCGAGGGTGTTGCTGTTGACCGTTCGAATCGCCCCCATGCCCGGCGACCAATTTTGCAGGTTTCCGGTGTAGTAAAGCGTGGGATTGAGCACGAACCCGATCATCAGCCCGATGAAGCTGCCCACCATCGCCCAGAACGGCAAAACCATCCCGATGATGATCAGGCCGATGTCGAAGCTGAGCATCATCGGCACGCCGGGGAGGATTTTTTCGGTGTTTTCGGTCAGGTCTTTGAACGGGATCGGGAAGATCGAAATTTTCTCCGGCAAAAACGCGCTGCTGACGGCCGGGAGCGCGAGGTAGACGACGGCGAACGCCATCCCGAGCACCGCGCCGAAGCTGAACACGCGCCAACGCCAGGTCTCCTGTCCGCTCGACGCATCCGCCAGCGCCGTCACGCCCGCGGCACCGACGGGTGCCATGGGAAACGGCAATTTTTCAACGTCGCTGGTCAGGCGGAACATGATGTAACCGAGGCCGAAGTTGTCCAGGCGGCTCATCACCATGCCCAGCGCCATCAGCCCGATCGGCGTGTACCAGCCGGGATGGAAAAACGATCTTGTCCCCAATACGTCCGGCGATTGCGGCGCGTACCACGTTGGTATCTTGTCCGCGATGCCGAACTTACGCATCTCCTCCGATTGCACCATAAACTGCTGCCACAGCAGCCCCTGGCCAATCCCCGAGTGAACCAGCGTCGCACCGGCCATGTAATACAGAATGTAGATCTCGGGACGCGACAGTTGCGTGAACGAACGCCTCGCGACTTCCATGAACAGGATGATCGTCACCCACTGCGCCGCCGAGCCGATATCCGACCCGACGACCAACTGCATATACATGCTCGCCGGCGTCATGATCAGCCCGACGAACAACCCGCCGATCATCGCCTTCAACCCGAACGCATCCACCCAGGTATCAGGCGGCTTCATCAGGTCGCGAAACTCTTGTAGCTCTTTATCTACGTGCATCGTTCAATCGCAATCTCGTCTTTGCCGGTTTAATGAGGACACAGGTGACACAGAATGAAACGGATAGTCACAGAACCACTCGATTTGTACTGGAATTCATCTGTTTCATCTGTGTGATCTGTGGCCTATTCTCACCTCACGCCAGCCGAACCTCTTCACTCGTATCGGTCGCAACGACATCCTTCGGCACCTCAGCGAACAGCTTGCGGCTTTCATCGATGTAATCCTTCATCCGCTGCGGCGACAAACTGCGCCATTGGAGGAACTGTTTGCGCAGCTCGGTCAGGAAGCTGCGGTTCATGCGCCACCAGCTTCCGTCGTCGCCGCTGAGGCGCTGGAGGACGACCTGTACTTCGTAGATTTCATTGAACTCACCCGGATGAATGAGCAGCAGCAGGTGCTGACGCACGCCGAGGTCGAAGGGGGTGAGCCAGACGACGGTCTTCACGCCGCGTGTCGGCTTGCCGTCGGCGCTCGTGCCGGCGAACGCCTCGATCTTGCCGGCGCTGAACTTGCCGATCGAGCCTTCCTGGTGGGCTTCGAAAAACTCCGCCAGGTACGCGATCACGCCCTCGGCGGCGGTGCGGTTGATGGTGAACGGGAGGCCGGCGATGATCTGGTCCCCCACCGGCGCGGGCACGCGCCAGCTACGCTCGATGCTCGGGGCCGCGATCTTGCTCGCAAGCCGCGCCGGAACCAGCGCCGAGAGCAGTACGATCAGCAGGATCAGGCCCATCGTCAGCATCGCGCTGGTGCCCGAATAATTCATCGTCACGTTGCCCAGCCATCCCAGTTCCAGCAGCGCCGTTCCGACGCCCTGGCCGATGATGTACCCGAAGACCGAGCCGATCAGCCCGTAGGTCATCGCCTCGGCCACAAACAACGCGCCCACGTGCATCGGCGCCAGGCCGAGCGACGTATAGACGTGGATCTCGCGTTTTCGCTCCGCGATCGAACCCATCATGGTGTTGAAGATGATTAGTCCGCCGATCGCAAGCGGGATGGCGACGTTGGCGCCCCCGCCGATCGAAGACAGGTTGCTCGCCGACACCAGCTTCACCCCGTCGGAGTAGCCGGCGAAGGTCGCCATCGCGAAACGCTTGGTGATGTCGTCAACCACCTCCTTCACCTTCGCGTCACGCTCGCCCGGCTTGTCGTCCTCGGAGGCCAGGCGCACGCCCACGGTGCGAAGCGAGGTATTCTCCAGCTTTCGAAGCACCATCGACGGCACGATGCCGAACTGCGTCGCCGGCAGGTGTTCGTAGCTCGCATCGGCTTCGGCGGCGGAGGAGTTGGCGTCGAGGTCGAGGGTATCGACATTACTGTCGGTCAACCGGCGGCCGCTGGCGTCGAGGGCGCCGGAGCTGTACTTGAGCGGCGCCAGCGACGATCCGGAGAGCATCGTCACGCGCTGGTCAAAATCATTGGCGTCGTACGTGCCTGCGAGTTCGAGCGTCTGGCCTGCGATTTGCAGTTTGTCGCCGATCTTGATCTTGAGCTGATCTGCCGTCGATTGCGACAGGTAGATGATGTTCAGTTCGCCCTTCTCCATGCGGTCGTAGTGGGTCACGACCTGCTCGATCGCCGAGAGCTGGCTTTCGCCGGGGGTAAGGCCGAGCATCGCCTGCATCGCCACCACCCGCGCCGCGGTTCCGTCGACATCGAAGCCGCCGACGACAAGGTTCACCTGGCTCTTGGTGTCGCCGGCGTCGAGTGTCCACCAGCGTTCGACGAACGTCTTGTCCGGATAGACCGACTTGAGGCTGTCGATCGCCTCGTAAGGCATGTTGCGGAAACCACGTTGACGAAGCAGCAGGCCCGCATATTCCGAATCAACGCCGGTGGGCAGTGAGATCGTGCCCTGATATCGGCTGGCGGAGGTGAAGCAGAGCACCGCGAAAGTGATAAGCACCACGGTGGTGCTGGTCAGCGCCGTACGGAACTTGCGGCGGCGCATGTTGGCGATGCCGAGCATCACGGCGCTCATCAGCACGCTCGCGCGGGCAAAGCTCGCCCCCTCGGCATTGCCGCGGCCGGAGCGGATGCGCTTCAGTTCGGTGTCGAATCGGGAGTAGACGACGCTGATCACCACCAGCGACATCAGGATGATCGCGAACGCCAGGATGATGATCAGCGGGCTGGAGCTGATTTTGAACGCCGGATGAAACATCCACAGCGCCGCCGCCATCATCGCGAAGACGATGAAAGTGTAGCCGATCTGCCTGTAAATGCTGGGCGACCCGACGACCAGTCGCTCCATGCAGAAGCTGAACGGGACCGCCAGCAGGAGCAGGAAGATCGCGGCGTAGATGACGTCGTTGGCCATCTTTTGCGTGGCGTCGTAGACGCGCGCCTCGTCGGCCCAGGCACCGGTCGCGTTCTTCATCAGCACGTCGGCGTCGGCGTCTTTGTTCGCCAGTTCCTTGCGAGCGGTTTCGAGCTGCGTCCATGCGTTTTTGTGCATGGTGTCGATCAGTTCACTGGTGACGCCGGCCTTGCGGTATTGCTCGATGCGGGAATTGTTCAGGAACCAGAAATCCCGCGCCGTCACCATCGCCAGCGGGCCGAGGTTGCTCAGTTCCTCGACGGCGTACCCGTCGCCTTCGCCGCGCACACCGACGCGCTTCTCAGGCGTCTGATCCTCTGGCATGTTCAGCAGCACGATCCGATTTCCGATCCGCCCGTAACGGAAAAGCAGGTACGCGCGCGATCCGGGCTCCAGCGCCCCGGCCATCATCTGCCCGCCCAGCATCGCATCGAATCGCTGCGGCTCGGCATTACGACGCGCGTCCATCAACTGCACTTCGGCAAGACCCTGCAAAAATCGCGGGTCGTACAGACCCGTCAGCGTGAATTCCTGCGAATTAAACACCACCGATTTCACCGGCGTGACCTGCTGATCCAGATTCACGTTCTGCTTGATATCCCCCGCCTGCTTGCCCAAGTCGGTGCTGGCGATGATCTCGCCGGTGCCAGGTTTCGGGCGATAGACCTTCACGAGCAGTTGTTTCAGGTCTGCGAGCCGGGGGAGGCCGTCAAAGAAGTAGCGGCCTTCGGCGTCGGAATCGACTACCTCGATCCGGCGCACGCCCACGGCGTAAGGCAGCCAGCGGATCTGCGGGATCTTGCGGGCACCGGGGATGTACATGTACGTCGCCAGGAATCCCTCGCGCGGCAAATCCGGAATGGGCTTGCCAGCGGCGGTGGAGACCACCTGGCCTTGGAACTCGTTGGTGTTGCGGCGGTACTCGGGCCCGCCGAGGAACTTCGGGTCGTCCCATGCCACCCGCATCAGCGTATGCACCGCCACCGCCTGCGCGGCGACCACGGGAACGTTCAGATTCGCCAGCGTGTCGTTCGGGGTGTCGCGCCGCGGGCGATAGTCTTCCAGCGTCGTCATGCTGAATGCCGGAACGCCCCACGCCATGCCCATTTCCGTCGGCAATGCGATCGGTGCGGCAAGGTACGTCAGCGGCGTGCGGGTCAGCTTCAGCGGCTCAAAAGTAATGATCTTCTCCAGCGGTATGAACCACGCAGCGGAAGGATCGCCCTTCTTAACGAGGTCCACCTGCTTTTCAAACCACTCACGGTGCTCCTGAATCTGCGTGATAGATGACTGCCACGCCCATCGACCCCAGTACA
Source organism: Tepidisphaerales bacterium (assembly GCA_038215325.1). Classification (GTDB taxonomy): domain Bacteria; phylum Planctomycetota; class Phycisphaerae; order Tepidisphaerales; family Tepidisphaeraceae; genus BPJO01. Next base: position 8,129 of record JBBQQZ010000109.1, read on the forward strand.
TCGGCCCGCAGCGCTCGCCGAGGTCGGACAGATCCAGACCGAGCATCAGTTCGATCAGCCGGTCGTTGTTGTAGCGATAGTTCGGGTCGTCCGAACGCGCCTTGGTGTGTCCCGGCGTCCCCTCATTGATCCGGCCGGCGAGCCACTTGTATAGATCAATGCGGGCCTGCATTGCAGCTTTCCGCTTGCCCCATTGCTGAAGAAGCCCTTCCGTGCCGGCGCGATCACCCAGACGCACCAGCAGGCGATCCAGGTACGCAACGGCTTCGGCACCATTTTCGGCGAGTTCCTTCGGCTTGGAGGTGAAGCGGTACTTCAACTGCCCAAGCTTCAGTTGACGCTCTTCCAGCGAGGCCATCCGCGCCGTTTCTTCCGGCCCGACCTGCTCCGGCCGAAGAACCCGGAGGCGGAATAACTCGTCCTGTTCCAACGCAATGTCGGTTTCGATGAGCTTGACGATCCGGTCGATGAGCTTGCGATCGCGGGCGGCCTCAAGCTGGGTCGGGTCGCCGTTCAGTCTGCGGGCGGCGGCGATAACCTCTTGGGTCTCCTTGATCTGCGGATCAACCTCATCCTCGATCATTTCCCGCCACTTCTGCGGGGCGTCGGCGAACGACATCATCATATGACGCGTGCCCAAAAGATTGAACGAGTCGGCACCGGTAAAGGCGACCAGGACGGGTCGCCTGGGCGGATTGGCAGCAAAGTCGCGAAGCATTCCCAGCGCCGTCGCCGGCTGCACCGCCTGCCCGGCGGCCTGCGAGGCGTCGGGCACCAGCCCGGTGGCGTCGTACTGCGTCACGATACACATCGCCGCCCAGGGCTTATCCTTGTTCCCGGGCTTATCGGTGGGAGCAAGCGGGTTCGCGGGCGCGACATACGCATACAGATTTGTCGCCGTCACGCGGACCCAGTCTGCCTGCACCTTCAGCGTCGCGACGTCGGTGATCGATTTGCCGCGAATCTGCTCTGCCAACGCCACATCTGCGAGGTAAAAACGCGGAATATTGATCGGGATCGCGACTTCGTGCGATCGCAGGAAGTGGTTCGTCACCGCCGGTCCGGGAAGCACGATGATCGCCTTGGCACCGAAGTAGGAGACGGTTTTCCAGTCCTCTCCCGCAGACGCTTCGATGACCGCGATATTGCCCGCGAGCGCGGACGGGTTGATCTTATCGTAAGTGGCGTCCGCACAATAGATTAGCTTTCCGGAAATCCCCTCGGCCGGGGTCGAATTTAGGCGGATATTCGCCGGGAAGAACGGGAAAACCTTCACCGACCGCCCGCCGATCGACATCGTCGCTTCGCGCGTGCGGGGAACCATCAATTCGAAGGTCTGTTCCTTCAGTTCCACGCCCGGCAGGCTGGAAATCTGGGCTTTAAGGTAGTCGCGTGCGGCGTTGTAGCCCGGCGAGCCGACGGAACGGGATTCGACGTTCGCCAGCGCGCTGAGGTCCGCCTCAAACTGCTTGACGTCAAATCCGGCCCGCGCCGGAGTCGAGACGATGAGCAGACCGATCAGAATCGGCCACAGGAGAGTAACGAGGCGTTGGGTCATCCGAGTACCTGAAGACGACTACGACTGATCGGGCGCGCGCCAACCGCGCCAGGGCCGGGCGATTATGCCGGTTCAACATCCAATTGCAAAAATCCTTACCCGATAAGCCGACGATTGTTGTGGATGGGACATTTTTACGCGTAACAATGCCGGTCCCAAACCGCGCAACGGCCGCCCCGGCAGCGCACCAACCCTAGCAACACCGGCATCCGAGTGCGCCGAGCACCGCTACCGATGGGCTTCCTGTCGCCAACGATACCATCTATTGAAGTTGACGCACAAATCGTGACGATATAACCACCGGGTTGAATCGATCCGGTCGGGGCTCTCTCTTGGCATGCGTTGTTTTCTCTGTTCTGACGAACGCCTGACCACCCCCGCACCCGCTAGTTTGGGAATTGATCACGGATGAACGCAATACAGCGCGTGGACGCGCGAGCACTTCGATCTATGCCACAGCCATTCAGTTCAGTAGCCGGGCGATCCAGCCTGAGCGACCGACGTACCTCTCATCGCGGCCCGGTCCAGACCAAGGCCCGGCTCACCGTCCTCGACGCCGCCGCCCTCGACGGGGCGTCGCACGACATCATGACCCGCGAAGCCTCTCTCAGCGGAATCACCTTCCTGCTGCGCGAAAGCCT
>JBBQQZ010000110.1:0-10304 GCA_038215325.1 Tepidisphaerales bacterium
TGGCATGACATGGGCTCCGGCACCGCCATCGGCGGCGCGGGAATCCGCCTCGATGACATGATCAGCGGCACGGTGATCTACGGCAACATCTTCCAACGCTGCGCGGCCGGCCTGTTCGGCGCTGTGCAGATGAACGGCGGCAAGGAGAACCTGATCGAGAACAACCTGTTCGTGGATTGCCAGTACGCCATCAGCGGCGGCTCGCGCACCCTGGCCAACTGGCAGAAGTTCCTGCAAAGCGACTTCGGCAAACAGCGTGTCGAGGCCTTCCCGCTGAACCAGCCTCCCTACTCCACCCGCTACCCCGAACTACAGCAGCTTGAAGCGAACCTTGTCAACTACGTCTGGCGGAACCTGACCATAAACTGCGCCACGCTGCTCCGCGAACCGAATCAGATCGACCAGGCGGACAACTGGACCCTCTCCGGCAACCCCGGCTTCACGAACCTCGCAACGAGCGACTTCACGATCCAGAAAGGTTCGCCCGTCCATTCGCGTCTGAGCTTCGCACCCATCCCGTTTGAGGAGATCGGGTTGTATGTAGACCGGTACAGGAAACAGAAGTGACCAGTGTGCCGGGCATCGCCGCTTGACGCGATCGGGTCGCCGCGTGAGACTCGGTGTCGGTGAGATACCTCGCAGCCATCGTCGTTCTCGGGCTGCTCGCGACACCGATCGCCACGGCCGACGTGCCGACCACCCAGCCGATCTCGCAGGTCGTCAAGCCCACACTTGTCACGCTCGATCTTGACAAGGTTGCCGCCAAGGACGCGTTCGCCGAATTGCAGAAGCGGAGCAAGATCAAAGTGAACATCGTTCCGCCGGATCTGCTGGCGCGATCGGACACGCCCATCACGCTGAAGGTGAAGAACCGGCCGTGGCTGGAGGTGATGCTGGAATTGTGCGATCAAGCGGGCGTTTATCCGTCGAACTACGGAAACAACTGGAACATCACCCAGCAAGGCGATCGGCGGCTGAAGGCCCGGCGGGTAATCGACGGACCGACGATGATCGTCTGCCACAACGCCACCACCGACAGCGAAATCCGCTTCGGAGACGCCGCTAAAACGGTTCGCACGCTCACGCTCCAGAGCATGCTCTTCACCGAGCCTGGGTCGCCGGTGAGCGGGATCAGCACCGTAACGGACGTGGTGGCGACCGACGATCTCGGGCGTGAGTTGAAGCCCGTGAGCACCGAGCCGGCGATCTTCTCCGCCGGGTACGAGCGGCGCGATTTCACGATCGCGCTTCCCTTGCCCGACGCCGACGCCACCTCGATCAAGCGGGTCAGCGGCAAACTGCTGGCCGCGATGCTCGCGGAATCCGCGGAGCTGAAGATTCCCGATCTGCTGCGCAAGCAAGGCGACACGATCACGTTCCGCAGCGCCACGTTCACCGTGTCGGAAGTGCGATCGGTCGGCAATTGGTACCAGGTGGAACTGGAAGTCTCTCGCGGCGATCTGCCGCTGGAGACGTTCCAACGCCTGCGCACCAACATGCCGCCGTTCGACCCGCGCGCAGAAAATGAGAAGCAGGCGGGCATCATTCGCGTCAACCAGGTGCAGACCCGCGGCGAGGACCAGGTATTGACCCTGACCGTACGGCCGCAAAACATCGGGGCACCGGCGCAGCCCAAAGACGAGGCGGACAAACCGGTGATCGATCTTGCCTGGACGTTGCCCGTTTCGTATCGCCACGTGGAAATCCCTTTCGAACTCACGGACCTGCCCATCCCCCGATGAAATGGCCGCTCTTCATCTTCGCATTGACCACGCTCGCCGTCGCGCAGACGGCGCAGCCGGAGGCGGAGCAGTTCATCCGCGACCTCACCGCCACTGACTGGGCCAAGCGCCAGCAGGCGGAAGATTCGCTCGTCGGCGCGGGTGCCCCTGCCATCGACGCGATCAACGCCGCGCTCGCTACCTCGACCGATTTTGAACAGCGCGACCGGCTGCAATCAGCCCTGGCGCGGATCGGCCGCGAGCAGTTGCTTATCGCGACGCCCGTGACGGTCAACGGGCGATTCGAGCGCCCGCTCGACGCCTACACCGCGTTGGCGAGGCTGGTCGATCTGCCGACGAAGTGCGAAAATCCCGACGCCGAGGCCCGCGCCACCGCCGCCGTGCCCGTCGATCTTGATTTCACGGACAAGCCGTGGCTGGAAGCGCTGACCGAGACCGTCGCACGAACCAACGTCAACATCCGACTGGAAGACGAAAAGCTGACGCTTCTTCGCGTACCCCCCGCCGCGATCAGGCGACCCACGCACTTCGCCGGCGCCATCTCGATCTCCGCCGACAACGCGCGACGAAGGCAGGCAACCGATCTGGCCAGCGGCAACACCACCTCGTCACTCCAGGTGCGGCTGGCGGCGATGTGCGAGCCGAAGATCAAGTTCCGCGCCGAGTCTATGCGGCTGATGGTCTCCAAGCTCTTGGATCAGAACGGCGAGAGCATTCTGGGCGACGCCCAGCGCGTCGTTCCGATGCAGCGAGAAAGCGGCGGTCGTTACACCTGCACCCTTAACTTCAATACCGCCAAAAACGCCCCCACCGCCATCTCGCTGATCGAAGGGGACCTCGTCGGCGAGATCATCACGCGCACGATCGAGGCCCGCGTGGAAGACCTCACCGCCCTCCCCCAGACCCTCGAAACACCCGCCGGGACCATCGAAATTTCTTCGCTCGTGCGGACGGGCAAGAATTGGTCGCTGGCGGTGCAAATCAGCCGCGAGACCAATTTTCACCAGTCGCTCGCCAACGGACTCGCCACCGATACCCGCGACGGCCTCCACATCGTCGATCAGTTCGGCGAACCCATGCGCGTGAACCTCACCGCGCAGTCCATGGCGCAGGCGACTGTGGACGTCACCTTCACGCTCAGCAGCACCAACTCCGACGCCCAGCCCGCCAAGCTCCTGTGGAACATCGCCTCCCAGTCCCGCGACATCCGCATCCCCTTCGTCCTGCGTGATCTGCCCATGCCGAACTAACGCGCAGAAAAATCTGCGCCACACCAGAAATTTGTTCAATCAAAAGACTTTTCCGTCCGATGATTAAGGCAGAGAGAAACTTATTGTTTTCGGTGGACTTCCCGACCACCATCGGAAACAAGGCCGGACAAGTGTTGTCCGGTCTTTTTCTCGTGCGCCGGTACAGCTTCATCGCAGAGCAGGCAATCCAGCGACATCCCGATCCGCGATTCCCGCCCCGCCTCCGTCAGCACCCAAGGCCGTGATATCAAAGGCGGATCATGCCGGACGTGCTGATAATGCCCGCAGACCAATAACGCGCGCCAGTGCTGCTCGTCATCCAGCTCGAACGCAACGATCCGACGCAACATCGTCCGCTCCTCTCGACCACGGAAGGTGGCCGACCGTCAGGTGCCCGCGACAGGGGTAGGTTGTCCCCCACCTCGGGGGCATCATCGGGCGCATCCTGGTGACGGGGTTCTACGCGGCTGCTCCGGCGACTGCAACCGATTTCCCCCCCCGCGGTCTTCGATGAGCACGATTCAGCGAAAGACGCGAGCGGGCGTAAATGCGGATTCTTATTTTTGGCGCGAGGGCAAAAGACTTGGTGATGTTCGCCGCCTCGACGCCACCACCCCTGACAGCATCAGCAACGCGCCGCCGACCAGTGCCCAAGCCATGTGTCGCTCGATGAACGCGATCCAGTAGAACGGCATCGCCAGGCCGATGGCGATCGCGGTCCAGCGCCAGTTCGGGCGTTTCTGGCGGAAGCTGGTCAGCGCGTACGCCGGGGCGATAAGTCCGTAGAACGAGAGGAAGAGTCGGTAGACGATCTCACCAAAGTCGTCGAAGCCTGCGTAGGTCACGCCGTGACTGTTGAAGAAATACGCCAGCATCGCGCCCGCGAGGCCCACGCCCAGCGCACATCCGAGCGCCGAGCGGTAGGTCGCCACGTCATCCCCCGCCTCGGCCTGGTCGTACGCGACGGCCGAGTGCAGCGCGACGGTCAGGATCGCCTGCACGCTGATATGCACATAGATCAACCACGCCGCCACGCTCTGGACCGCCAGCGTATTTATGCCCCGGGCGTAGAACAGCGTCAGCACGATCATCGACGCAAAAAAGAAACAGAATCCGACTCCAAAGGCGATCCTGGCACCTGAATCGGTGGTCGATTGCCTGGCGCGGTGGAAGGTAAGATCGAGATACGGACAGAGAAGAAAGCCAACGGTGCAGACGAATGACAGCCCCAGCAGATCGCCCAGCCCGGCGGTCTGGACTTTGGGGAGTTCGAGCGCGCCGGTGGTCCAGAGCGCGATTGCGATGCTGGCGGAGATCAGGAAGACGACGAGGCAACTGAGCAACGCGCCGCGTTTCCTCAACATTGGTGTGAACGCGATCTGCACGAGCACGATCGGCGTGATCCACGCGATGTTTCCGACGAGCTGCGGCAGCTTCCATGTGACGACGAACAGGTGGAACGCGATTGTCACCAGGGAGAAGATTCGGCATGCCAGCGCGTGCTGCGTGGTCAGATCAACGCTCGCTCTTCGCGACCGCATTACCCAGCCCATGGCAGCGGCGCCGAGGCAGTTGGGGATGGCGAAGATAATCCACGCCGTCAGCCCGTAATCGCGCACCAGCAGCACCGGTAGGTACATGCCGATGATCCACGTCCAGCTCATCCCGAGATAGAGCGCCCAAGCGAGTGGATTGCCGAAATGATTGCCGATTGGCGATTGCCGTGTGCCGATTGGAAAGCGTTGGGGCGAATCTGACGCAGCTGGGTCTGTCATTCGGCAATCGGCAATTGGAAATCGGCAATCATTTGCGTTTCCGCATCGCCTTCACCTTGTGATGGACTTTCGGCGTGACGTGGAATGTGACTTCGCACTTGCCGACGCGGCGTTCGCGGTCCTTGGTGCTGAGGGGTTGCTGCATGATCTCCATGTCGAGCACGCAGTTGAATTCGGCGCCACTGGCGGCCTGTACGCGGATGTTGTCCCGCGATTTCATCTTGTAGACCGCCGGACCCAGGCAGGGTCGGAGGAAGGTGTAGTTCAGGTTTTTGCAGACGACGGTGTAATCGCTGCCGCAGATGCCGAAGACGTACATGCCGCCGGCGATTTCGGCGTTACCGAGCAGCGCCCCGCCGGCCATGGCGCGGTACCAGTTGCGGTTGAATCGGCGGAATGGCAGATACGCGGCGTAGGTGTCGGCGGCGATCTCACGCGTGCGAATCCCGGAGAAAAACGCCAGCGGCAACCAGATGAACGAGCAGATGCTCGCCCAAAAATTGTCCCGGGTCGAAAGCCGGCTGATGAACGCCTCGACCTTGTCCACCCATGTGACCTTGACCGATGGCCCGGCCTTCCGCGACCTCGGCGCTTCGACGGCTTCTCCCGCCGGGACCGGTGCGACCGGCTCAGGTGCGGCCGGTTCGTCAGCGTCGGTGGCTGTGCCTAGCGTGTTCATGTCGTCCGTCACCGTGCTCATTAACTGTTTCCGCCGCCAATTCCGAAGCAGAGCATCCTAAGAATATCCGCCCAACGATCAACCGGCGAATGAGAAAATGACTCTGCGAAACAAAAAATACATTGAACCACAGTTTTCATGAATGACCCAGATGAAAGCGCGTGAAAACCTTGAATCATCCCCGCCACTGGCACCACATTTGCAGCGTTCAATCCGCCCGTTTCTGGGATTCAGGAAGCCTCGGCGGATTGTTAGTTCAACTTCTGTCTGCGGAGTCGCAGGGCGTTGCCGATGACGGATACGGAGCTCAGACTCATCGCGGCGGCGGCGATGATGGGGCTTAGCAATGTGCCGGTGATCGGGTAGAGAATGCCCGCCGCGATCGGAATGCCCATCGCGTTGTAGACGAATGCGAAGAACAGGTTTTGTCTGATGTTCCGCATGATCGCGACGCTGAGTTGCCGGGCATGCACGATCCCGCGCAGGTCGCCTTTTACGAGCGTCACGCCTGCGGTCTGCATCGCGACGTCGGTGCCCGATCCCATCGCGATCCCCACATGTGCCGCAGCCAGTGCCGGGGCGTCGTTCACGCCATCGCCGGCCATTGCGACAATCGCTCCGGCAGATTTCAACTCGTTGACGATCGCGCTCTTTTGCTCCGGGAGGACATCGGCGTGTACGTCTTCGATGCCAAGTTTCTGTGCGACGGCATCGGCGGTCTTGCGATTGTCGCCGGTGAGCATGACGATCTTCATCCCCATGCTCCGCAACGCGTCGAGCGAGCTTTTGGCAGTCTCCTTCACCGGGTCGGCCACCGCGATGATCCCGGCAAACTTGCCGTCGATCGCGACGTGCATGACCGTACTCCCCTCGGCGCGAAGTGCATCCACGCGGGCATCCAGCGAGGCGGTGTCTACGTCGTACTGCGACATCAGCGCCGCAGTGCCGAGCACGACGACGCCGGACCCCACACGGCCGGTCACACCCTTGCCGGTGTGAGATTCAAAGTCGGACACCTCCGCAAGCGCGATGTCTCGCCGCTTGGCTTCTGCCACGATCGCGGCGGCGAGCGGGTGCTCGCTCGCCTGTTCGAGCGAGGCTGAAAGCCTAAGCAATTCTTGTTGCTCGACGCCATCCACGGTCTCTACGGTCGTCACCTTCGGACGACCTTCGGTGAGGGTGCCCGTCTTGTCGACGACCAGTGTGTTGACCTTCTCCATCTCCTCGAGCGCCTCGGCGTTTCGGACTAGCACGCCCATCTTTGCGCCCCGGCCGACGCCCACCATGATCGACATCGGCGTGGCGAGCCCCAGTGCGCAAGGGCATGCGATAATCAGTACCGAGACGGCGTTCACGAGCGCGAACGCGAGCGCCGGCGAAGGACCGAAGGCAAGCCAGAGAAAGAACGTGATGATCGACGCGAGAACGACCGTGGGCACGAACCACGCGGAGACGCTGTCGGCGAGTCGCTGGATCGGCGCGCGGCTGCGCTGGGCCTCTGACACCAGTGCGACGATCTGCGCCAGCATCGTCTCGCCGCCCACCTTGGTGGCTTCCATGATGAAGCTTCCCGTACCGTTGACCGTTCCCCCGACCACGTGGTCGTCCGCGTGCTTTTCAACCGGGATCGGCTCACCGGTCATCATCGATTCATCGATGCTCGTCTGGCCTTCGAGAACCTTGCCGTCGGTCGGAACTTTTTCCCCGGGCCTGACCCGCAGGTGATCGCCAGCTTGAACCGAATCCAGCGGCACATCTTGTTCGCTGCCGTCGGATTGGACCTTACGTGCCGTTTTCGGCGCCAGATTCAGCAACGCCTTGATGGCACTGCTGGTTGCACCTCGCGCTTTGAGTTCGAGAACCTGCCCCAGCAACACGAACGTGACGATCGCGCCGGCGGCCTCAAAATAGACATTCACCAGGCCGTGGTGATTCTTGAACGTCTCCGGAAACAGTCCGGACGCGAACGTGCCGATCACGCTGTAGGCGTACGCCACTGCGACGCCAAGCGCGATAAGCGTGAACATATTGAGCTTGCGATTGACGATCGACTGCCCTCCCCTCACGAAGAACGGCCACGCACCCCAAAGGACGATCGGCGTGGCGAGAGCGAACTCCGCCCAGTTCGAGTATGACCAGCGATTCAGCCACTCCATCGCCGGAATGCTCACGTGCTTGCCCATCGCGATCGCGACCAAGGGCAGGCACAGCGCCGCCGATATCCAAAACCGGCGACTCATAGAGTTCAGTTCGTCATTCGGCTCGTCTTCGGCGGTCGGCACCATCGACTCCAGCGCCATGCCGCAGATCGGGCATGCTCCGGGGCGATCGCGCACGATCTGCGGGTGCATCGGGCACGTGTATTGTGTCGGCTTTGGACTCCCGTCATCGTCCGCAACCGCACCAGCGGCCGGCGCGTCGGAGACGTGCATTCCTTCCGCCACAGTTTTCGCGGCGTACCGCTTCGGATCGGCATCGAACTTTGCCTTGCACGATGCGGAGCAAAAGTGATAAGCACCGTCTCGCCAGTGGCTGTGGTGGGTGGTGGAGGCGGGATCGACCTTCATGCCGCAGACGGGATCTAGCAGCGGCGGCGATTTAGTCATTGCATGCTTTCTTGTGAAGGCGTTGGATTCGCGTATGCGGCCATCAAACTTGGAGAGTTGCATCAGCAGGCGGATCTACAGAATCGCGAGCGACAGCAACTCGAACACGCACGTGACCACCTTATCGATCAAAGGATCATAGGCGGCGGCCGAGAGGTGCGCAAACGAATTGTCGCGACGCCAAGATGCTGGAACATGGACGAAATCGTTCGCCACGAGCCAAAGTCAGTGCCAACCGCGGCAGAAGAACCGGGCCGGTCCAGTGCGCGATTGGTCATGATTCCTCAACGGATGCTCCGCTTCTAGGAACGAACGCATAAGCGACATCTTCCATGACCTGCTCCTCGTCAGCAGAAATAACTCTTACCTGAACTCGGCTGTTGCAGGTGCGAATCACGCTGTTGCCAAACCTATCTCGATGACTTGTCGACCAGCAGTCTGCGGTCGCTCAGATCGGCATCGCCGAACTTCCAGTTCTTCTCGGGTTCATCAATCCGTTTGAGAAACCGTTTCCGCTGCTCGTCCTTCGACAGGTACAGGAAGAATTTGAGCACGCGCGTGCCGTTGCGGTGAAGATGCCCTTCGGACTCCACGATCGAGCGGTATCGGGCATCGGCGGTACACGCGTACTTGGGAGATCGAACGCGATCACGCGGACGCGTGCTGAATCTGGAAGCAAATCCAGGCGCCCAAGAACCGAGAAATTCGCGAGTTCCAGCTTGTTCACGTCCGCCGCGGCACCTCATCGCTTAGGCGGGACGGGGTGCTAAATGCCCGGCTTGCGGTCGTCCATAACGACCGGAAACGCCGGATCCTGCTTTGCGGTCGGCATGGTGTGCTCGCGCGTGCGCAGTTTGGAGGCGCGGGAGATGATCGCCACCGCCTCCTTCTCCATGCGCTTGCGCTTCATCTCGCGAAGCTGCGCCATCGTGCGGAAAATGGTTCGCGTCAGCAAGGTGGCGATGATGCCGAGGACGAACGCCCCCAGCGCCATCAGCAATACGCTCGATTCGAACGTCCATTCCTGCCCGAAAAACACCCAGAGTTTCGTCTTGGTCGTCAGGTTATTGAGGGCAAACAGCAGGATGTAGAGCGCGATGATGCTGAAGAAAATAATCTTCGACCAGACGCGGATTTTCAGCCACAGGTTCATGCCGCACCGTTTCCGATCAGATTGCCAAACATCCAGAGCAAGCCTTCCATCCCCGGTGCAAGATACTCCCGAATCGGCGTATAGAACAGCAAAACCGCGTACGTCGCCAGGCTGAGATAAGGCCCGTACGGGATTTCGCGCCGGCCTTTGGTCAGCAGTTGGAGGATCGCGATGGTCAGGCCGAACAGGGGCGCGAGGAAGAACGCCACCGTCGACGCCCCGCCGCCGATGATCGCGCCGACGCCGAACATCAGGTGGACGTCGCCCAGGCCCATCGCCTCTCGGCCGAATCCGTAGCTGCCGGCGATCCGGAAGAACCACACCACCGCCCCGCCGATCAATGCCCCGAATAACGACCCCAGCGCGCCCGACACGATCGGCTGATCGGAGGCGTTTGCCCACGCGTTCCCGATCGCAGGCACGCTCATCACCAGCGCCGCCGCCACGGCGCCCAGCGCGATCGGCGGGAACAGGAAGATCATCTCGCGACGCATCTCCTGCCTGATCCTCGATTTCGGCCACGGGTCCGGCCGCTGGTCCTCCGGAACGTCCTTCAACTCATGCTCCATCAGCGGCGCGTCAGACTCGAAACTTCGCTTGAAAATCCCCTTCCGCAATAGCCCCAGGCTGACGAGCAACCCGATCCCGGCCCCCAGTGTCAACGCATCGACCGGCGCACCCATGTGCAGCGATCCGAGCTGGTTCTCCCCGATCAAAAACGCATGCCCGAACACCCCGACGAGCGCGGTGATCCAGCAGATTTCCAGCGGGATGATGAAGTGCTCCAGGTCGATCAAACTGGCGGCGATCAGTGCGCCGATCAGCCATAGGTGCAGCACCAGCACCGGCCAATCGCGCTCGATCCCCGGCACGCGAACCTGCGTCACCCACATCCCAAAACCATCCTGCACCGGCTTGGTCTCGTACGGCCCCCATCCGTAAGCAAACAGCATCAAAAAGTGAAACAAAAACACCGCCGCCGTCGCGAACTCCACGATCGGGTACCGCGCCGAAATCGGGTTCCGGCAATACCGGCATTTCCCGCGCAGCCACAGCCATCCAAAGATCGGCACGTTGTCGTACGCCGCCAGCCTCGTCT
>JBBQQZ010000111.1:0-10300 GCA_038215325.1 Tepidisphaerales bacterium
CAAGGACGGTAAGTGGGCGGATGCTGACAACTACGTCAAGCAGATCGAAACGATCAAGGGCAAGCTGCCCGACACCGCCCGCGCGAAGGTTGACGCCGCACTTGCAGAAGTGAAGCGTGCGATCGACATGGGCAAGAAGGCTCCGGCGATGCCCGGAACCTAATCGGTCTCGTCTGCAAATTGAGTAACGCATGCCGCACGGGTTGCCCCGAGGGGAATCCGTGTGGCATTTTTTTTGTTGAAAAAGTATGAACAAAACATGACGCATTCGCTCTCGATCGTTAGTATCATGGTCTGAGCGTCGCGTTTTGTTCGTGCCGCAAAGTGAAGTGATGCCGCATCGGGAGATAAACGTATGAAGAAAGCATTGATCGCTGTCGCCGCGCTGGGATTGTTCGCAGTCGGTTGTGAAGAGAAGTCCGACGTGAAGAAATCCGACGTGGAGAAGGCCGCCGAAACGGTGAAAACCGAGACGAAGCAAGCTACCAGCGATGCCGGCAAGGCGACCGGTGGTGCGATGGAGAAGACCGGCGACGCAATGAAGGACGCCGGCACCGCAATGAAGGAAAAGGCCGCCGAAATGGCGCCCGACGCCACCAAGGCAGTCGAAGATCTCTACACCAAAGCCAAGGCCGCAGTCGATTCGGGCAGGCTCGAAGACGCCAAGCCCCTGATCGAGCAACTCAAAACCTACGTCGACAAGGTCCCGCCGGAATGGCAGGAAAAGATCAAGACGCTCGTCGCCGAGTACGGCAAGAAGGCGATGTCCGGCGCCGCAGGCGCGATCCCGGGCATGCCGAAGTAATTCCGGTTTCTGACATCGTCAGAACCCAATACATCACGAAGAGGCGGTTGATATATTCAGCCGCCTCTTTGTGATTGTCGTGACGTTCGTGGTTAAAAGGGGCGGCGTCGAATTAGCCGCACAAAGACATCAAGGAGTACGCATGCGTCTGTTAAACGAGTTCAAGGAATTCATAGTCAAGGGCAACGCCATCGATATGGCGGTGGGCATCATCATCGGCGGTGTGTTTACGCCCGTCGTGGCGTCGCTGGTTGCCGACGTCATCATGCCGCCAATCGGTTTTTTGGTGGGTGGGGTCGATTTTTCGAGCCTTGCGATCCAACTCGCCCCCGCCGTTAAAGCCGGCGACACGCACCCGATTTGGCAAACCACGGTCGGCAAGGATCTGGCCCCGGTTGTGATCAGCTACGGGAAGTTCATCAACACGGTTATCGCGTTGGTCATTACCGGCTTTGCGGTGTTCATCATGGTGAAGGGGATGAACAAACTGCGCCGCCAGCCCGATCCGGTTCCCGCAACCGCTCCGGCACCCCCGGAGGATGTTAAACTGCTCGGCGAAATCCGCGACCTGCTCAAAGCCAAGGCCTAGACTTGCGTGTCGCTTTCCTGCTATTTGTTTAGCCGGCCCGTCGTAGGGTCGATGCTGTCCGAAGTCGTAACCCCAACGCGGCCCGCCTGCCGGGCCAGCTAAACCAACTCAGGATCCACACCATGAACCGCACCCTCATCGCCGCGATCCTCGCTGCGGCACTCTGCACGTCGGCGCTCGCAGACACCGTCGTTCTCAACAACGGCGACACCCTCAACGGCACGATCGGACGCGTCACCGCCACCGAGCTGGAGTTCTACTCCCCCGCGTTCGGATCGATCACCATCCCCACCGCCAACGTCACCCGGTATACCTTCGACAAGCCCGTCCCCGTGCAGCCCAAAGGCCAGCCGTCGGTCACCGAAAAAGTCGCCGGCGACGCTACCGGCCTCACCATCGGCGACAAGCCCTACACCTACGCCCAGATCAAAGCCGTCAATCCCCCGGCGCAGGAGTGGAAAGGGGCGATCATGGGCAACTTTTCACTCGCGCGCGGTAACACCAATAAATTCGTCGTCGGTGCCGAAGCCAAGGCCGCGTATCGTCGCGACGACGCGAACTACGACGACCGAACCATCCTCAACGGCGCCTACAACTACGGCGAATCCGGCGGCGGACCCTCCAGCGAACCCAACGTCACCGACACCGACAACTGGAGCATCTTCACCAAGCACGACCGCTTCTGGAGCGACCAGCTCTACGGGTACATGGTCGCCAAGCTCGAACACGACCGCATCGCCCAGCTCTACTACCGCGCCTCGCCCGGTATCGGCCTGGGTTACCAGTGGATCGAATCACCCAAAACCAACTTCAACAGCGAAGTCGGTATCACGTTCATCCACGAAGACTTCGACCCCAGCGGCACCGAAGACGACATCTCATTGCGGCTGGCATACAACTTCGACCACAAGCTCAGCGACCGCGTCAGCATCTTCCACACGCTCGAGTACCTCCCCGCATTCCAAACCCCCGGCGACTACATCCTCAACACCGACATCGGCCTGCGCGCCAAGCTGACCAACAACTTCTTCAGCCAGTTCAAAATCCTCTACAAACGCGACAGCACCCCGGCCGAGGGATCGCTGGAGAATGACCTGCTGTATACGGTCGGCGTAGGATGGGAGTTTTAAGAGAACGATGAACGCCGAACGATGAATACAGAAGTCCACTCAGCATTGCCTTCCTCATTCCTCATTCCTCATTCCTCATTCATCATTCATCATTCATCATTCATCATTCATCGCTCATCGCTCATCGCTCATCGCTCCCCTACACCCTCTGCCGTCCCGCGATCGCTTCTGCCAGCATGTTCTTATTCGCGTGTTCGATGCTCGATCCGCTCGCCAATCCGCGCGCCAATCGCGTGACCTGCACGCCGGGGTAGCGGCGTTGCACTTCGTTTTGGATGTGTAGCGCGGTGGTGTCGCCTTCCATCGTGGGGTTGGTGCCCATGATGATCTCCTTGATCACGCCCTGCCCCAGCCGTTCCATCAACGGCTCGATCGTCAGATCCCCCGGCTCGATCCCCTCCAGCGGCGCAAGCCGCCCCAGCAGCACGTGGTACACGCCCTTGAACAGCGCCGCCGCCTCCAGCGACAGCAGGTCCTTCGGCTGCTCGACAATACACACCAGCGCCTGATCGCGCCCCGCGTCGGCGCAGATGTTGCAGGGGTCGGATTCGGTCAGGTTGTAACAAATCGAACAGTGCTTGATCTTCGTCTTCACATCCCGAATCGCATCCGCCAGCAATAACGCCTGCTCCGGCGACTGCTTGAGCATATGAAACGTAATCCGCTCCGCCGACCGCATCCCGATCCCGGGCAGCTTGGCGAGCAGGTTCATGAGGTTCTGAATCGATGCGGTGTAGTTGGCCATGTCTTCCAATTTCTCCCTCTCCCCTGGGGGAGAGGGCCGGGGTGAGGGGGAACCTCGACCCGCACAATCACGATGCGCACGTCAAGCCGCCCCCTCAGCGTTATCCAGTCGTTTCAATTCCTATCTACCCCACCCACCGGCGACAATCGAACCACCAAACACACCAAGGTCACCAACTGAAGGAGCAGTCTTGTAGGTGCGATTCATCGCACCGTTCGCCATCGTGGTGCGGTGAACCGCACCACTACAGCTTGTACTGGAACCAATTCTATCTGCCCCACCCACCGGCGACAATCGAACCCGCACACCCACCAAGGGCATACCCCCCGCGGAGCCGCGAGCTTGCTCGCGATGCAATGTAGCGCGCTACATCCGGCGCTACATCCCCCGCCAACCCGCCGCGTTCCATAACCCCCTCATCGGCCAACCGTTGCCGAAAACGCACCGACAGGCGCGTCCCATTCGCCACATTGCGCTTGTAGCATTTTGTAACATTCGCCCAACTAAACCGGCAGGGATTCCATTCCTCCGTCCCGCGCTATTGCCAACGCTATTCCATTGCCAAAGAACCCCGCGACCGCGCAAGCAACGCCCGCCCCCCGAACCGGCGATCGAGCGTCGCTTGCGCCTTCGCGGCACCCTCATTCATACAAACGAAGCGAGTAAACGTCGGCGGTAAACATCGTGAATCGCAGGGCGAAGTCCCCCGCCCACACCACCGCCCCCCGCCGCACACCCCGCATTCTGCGCGGCGGCCCGCCAATTATCATATCAGCCCCAACAAAACTGATATGAAAACCCCCGCCGACGCGCGCCGCCCCAATGCTTCAGTAGGGTCCGCACCGCGGACCGTTTCTGCAGAGCCCGCACATCGCCCACAACGCGAACCCTGCTGCCACGCCGACCAAACCCCGCCTCACTCCCCGAACGCTTCCATCTGTTCGACATGCAATCCCTCGAAATCCGGTTCTTCCGCAACACGGCCGTCGCAGGTGCAGCACCAGTCCGGCTCGTAAATGTTCTCCGTCACCAGCCGACGAAACGACGACCACGGCCACGCATGAGGACACGCGGCCAGACCGTGCTTCACCGGGTTGTAATGGATGTAGTGCAGATGCCGTTCGTAATCGCGCTCGTCGCGGATGGTGTGCTCCCAGAACCGTCGTTGCCACACGCCGCGCCGGCGATTGTCGGCACGCGAATCGTTGATCGCGCCTTCCCACCCTCCCGCGCCAACCCACGCCTGCGTAAACGCTTTTTTGATGCGTCCCCAGCGGCGGGAAAAATCGGCGTCGCCCTCGGGCAGCGTCCACAACGCGTGCAGATGATCGGGCAGCAGCACCATCGCCTCGGTGACGAACGGATACGCCGAGCGGCATCGTTCGATCGCGCTTCGCAACATCGCCCGGGCCGGCTCATCGCAAAGAAACCCCGCCCGGCGATACGTCACCAGCGTAAAGAAAAACGTCCCACCCGGCCGATATGCACGCCGGTAGTTCGGCATGCCACGATGATAGCGAATCCGCCCCGACAAAGTAGGGTCCGCACCGCGGACCATTTCGCCGCAATCGGGAATGTGGCCCACACGAGGGAATGGTCCGCGGTGCGGACCCTACGTGGCTGTCATGGTAGCAACTCAGGTTGTGGCAAAGCCACGTTGAACACTTGCGTCACATCACCTGACCCGAATAGTTCGTAGGGTCCGCAGGTACGCCTGCGGACCACCGCCGGCCGTCGCGTGTGGGTCTTGAACGACGGTCTTGATAGCCTCGTTTCCTGCTCCACCTTCCACGGGAATGGTCCGCAGGAGTACCTGCGGACCCTACGCACTCCGCCACGGCCTACGGCATTTGCATCCTGTCTGCCTGGCGTGCCGGAGCATGCGCGACCAGACGTCCGATGTTCAATTTTTCGTTTCCCTTGCTTTGATTGAGTGGCCGAAGATCGAGTTTGTAGACTGGTCGAGGCCCACACAGAGAATGTACTCCTGCTTGGAAGGCACGTCGAAAACCATGATTCCGCCAACGGTTGTGCCGGGATTGATTGACTCCCAACCTAAAACTTCGTTGCTTACTTCCAAAGACGGAGTTCGACGGCTGTACACGCTGCGCTCTCTATCCATAAGCACGAGTGTTGGCCATCGCATCGGGACAGACTTATCGTTCCTAACATAGACACTTAGGACTAGAAAAGTCCCTGATGTGAACTGCTTTCGCTTGGCGTGTAGCGGGGCCAGATTCTGACTGTACTCTGCACTAACTAAACTAACGGTGTAGTCCCCCGTATGCACGTCCATGTTTGAAGTGAGGTCGAACTTAGGTTCCTGCGGTGTCAAAGGCTTGGTGGGCGCTGCGATGACCGGCTGGCTTCTTGCAGCAGGCGGGGCAGAGGCGGGGGGAGCGATGGCCGTGTTGACGGCCGAGGGCTTCGATTCTTGCGACGTCGGAGGCACGCCGAGTGCCAGCGCGAAATTCTTGATATACCCCCAGTGCAAACTCGTTGCCCCGGCCACGGCGCCCACAACAATGGCCAGAAACAGCAATCTCGCGGTATCAGACCTCTGGCGACATCCGCACTTTAGGCAGACCCACGCGCGACGATGGACCTCCGACTTACAGTATTTGCATCGCCTCATAGTGGGTGATTTTACCCTGCATTTTGGCCGGTATCGAGGAAAATCGTATTGCTCGACAGCCCGCCGCAGACATTTGCCGTCGTACAGGTCTGGGCGGTATTGACGTCCGGTGGCACCCGTGGTTGAATTATCTTTTACGTAATGAGATAGTGTGCAATGCTTACAAAATATTCCTCGCCCGACGCGCTGCACTGGCGGCGGAACCCACGCCTACGGCTTTGTAATTACCAAAGCATCCTGACGACGACGATCAGAAGAGGGATACCAAAGAAGAAAAGATGAAAAATCGGGCCAATCGTGGGACCTAGGGAATCCGATATGCTGAGCGATAAGCCGCTCCAAGCTCCGAGAATCACAATCAGCGCCAAGCACCCGATACACCCGCGCCCGCATCCACATCCTTCGGGTTTCCGCCCCATCTACGAGCTCCATATTCGCTGACCGACTGGAAGTTACAGTTAGGCTTCGCCTGCCTCAATGTTTGCGTGCCTACACGACAGGGCGCAGTTTTGTCGCCTAGGCGTCAGTCTTGCGGGCTGCGATTCATCGCACCGTTCGCCGACCCGGTGCGGTGAACCGCACCCTACGAATCTCCGTGTTTCCGTGGTGAATATTTCATCAACTCACCCGAAATACACGCTCTGCCCGCGCTCGATCTTCTTCACCAGCAGGTTCCGCTGTTTCACCTGCGATTCGCTGGTGGCGTACATCGGGGAGATTTCGATCGTGCAGTCGGGTTCGCCATCTTCCTTACGCGGGACGGACATCCCGGCGGCTTCCAGCCAGCGGGCGTAGCGGCGGACCTGGTCGCGGTGACACGTGGCGGGGCTGTCGGCACCTTCGGCGTTCTTCACGGGGCTGAATTCCTCCTCCCGCGCGGTCGTGTAAATCATCGGGCTATTGCCTAGCGGGATGGCATCGAACACGAACTGCTCCAGCTTGACGGCGTTGGTGCTATCCGGCTTGATCGTGTTGCCCTGCTCATCAACGAACGCAACCTTCTTCTCGGCCCGGTGCCAGATAAGGTTCAGATCGCTGCCGGGCGCGGTGAGGCGATCGATGAACGCCACACTGATCGCATGGATCGCGATCGAGCCGGCGTCGAACGCGCGCGTGCCGTCGGGGTTGGTCTGCTGGGCGAGTGATTCGGGCAGATCGGAGTATTCGATCACCTGCACCTTGCCGTCGCCGACGCAGAAGTTGCCGACTTTTTCCAGCGCGTGGGCCTTGCCGATGGTCTTACTGCTCATCTCCGAGCCGGTGAGATCGTGCAGGCCGAGGAAGAGCGGGTCGATGGTGTGGACGATGGGGTTATCGACCTGGAAGTAGGACAGGTGCTCGACGCCGCGGGCCTTCATGTCATCGAGCGCGCCGGACTTGCGGAGGGCGCGCAAAGACCCGCCGTGGCCGTCGGGGCTAAGCGCCAGAGAGTCCTTCGCGCCCAGCAGCAATGTGCCGTCCATGTTGAAGGCGGGCATCATGCCCTGGGGGAAGAACCGGACGAGGGATTTGTCGTAGCCGAAGTAGTCGCTTTTCTCGAAGAAGGCGCGGGTCGGGGCGTCGTTGATATCGCTGGTCATGATGTACCAGGGGATGGGCTTGCCCGCATCCCGGCCGTGGGCCATGAGCTGCTCGGCGAAGACCTGAAACAGCGGCTTCTTCTTTATCGGCGTGACCGGATACTCCCCCTTGGGCCCGTCATACCCAAGCCGCGTCCCCTGCCCACCCGCCACCAGAAACGCCGCCACCTTGCCCTGTCGAAGCAGCTCGTGCCCGCGCGCCAGCGCCTTGGGGTACAGACCCTCGTCCGACGTCCGCGGATACGCCTTGGCCGGCTCGATGTTCGCGGGCAGCTCGATCCTGGGCTTGTTGCGAACATAGCCATCGATCAGCGCCGGCAACGCGTCCAGATCCAGCGCCGCCAACTGCGCTTCCAGCTTCGACTTGCCGGCGTCGTCCAGCTCGTCCCAGAACCGCAATACCTGCGACTGCCCGATCGATTCCAACCGCTGACGAATGCTCTCAATGCTCATAAGTTCTCGATGCTATCCATGACGGCTCGGCTGTCCACTCGGAGATGGATCCACGAATCCGCACGAATCGCCACGAATAAGGCAGAAGCAGAGTTCGCCACCGATTGGGCACCGATGAACACCGATAAAAGCCCCGACTGGAATTCATCGGTGTTCATCGTTGCTCAATCAGTGGCCAAACATTTCTGCGATTTCATTCGTGTCGATTCGTGTAGATTCGTGGATCACCCATTTTCCGATATAGTAACGCCCATGCGAAAGCGACACGCCCTGGCAACCGTTCTCGTGGTCGGCGGATCGATGGTGCTGGCATATGCCCAGACGACCCAGCCGGTTCAGCCCGCCAAAGACGTTCTGGACACCATGCTGAAGCCCAATGGCCAGACGTCCGCGCGCCCGCTCCAGCCGATCAGCAACGGGCCGACCATCGACAAAACCACCGGTGCCGCCGCCATCGCGCCGGGGGCGCAGCCGATCAATACCCTCCGCGAAGGCAGCTACATCGTCGACCGCGTCGGCCGATTGCTCAAAGGATCCGACAACCAGGGCTGGGAGTTCGCCTTCGAAGCCGACGGCCAGGCGTTGAAGGACCCGCCGGTCGTCGTGTTGCCGAATCTGAAGCTCATGCTGATGGAAGACCAGATCAAAGAAACCCGCCGCGACCTGAAGTTCCGCATCACCGGCATGGTGACCGAGTACCGCGGGCGGAACTATGTGCTGCTGGACAAGGTGGTTGTGGTGGGAGATTAGTCATTCCCTCTCCCTTTGGGGGAGAGGGTTAGGGTGAGGGGGACGCTTGATGCGCCCGTCCGCTCACGAGCGTGTGGCGCGCTTCCAGTCTTCCCCCTCATCCCGGCCCTCTCCCCCAAGTGAGAGGGAGGTTAAAACATGGACATCGACCTTCTCCGCAAAATCCCGCTCCTCTCCAAGCTCGATGACAACGAGCTGACGCGCCTCTCCACCCTCCTCCAGCACCGCCAGTTCAAGGCTAACGACCCGGTCATCTGGATCGGCGAAACCGGGGACGAACTGTTCCTGATCGCCGACGGGCGCGCCGTCGTGACCTATCCCGATGAAACCGGCAAGGAAGTCACCCTCGCCACGCTCGCGGCCGGCGATTTCTTCGGAGACGTCGCGCTGCTCGATGGAGGCAAACGCACCGCCAGCGTGAGGACGCTCGAAGCCTGCGAAATGCTCGTCCTCCAGCGGGATGAATTTTTCACGTTCCTCAAGCAGAACCCTGACGCCGCCATCGACGTGCTGACCACCGTGGGCCATCGCCACCGCGAAACGCTCGAAAAACTCCGCGGCGTCACCAACGCCAACCAGATCATCGAAGCCCAGACCACCCGCTGGGAACACGCCGCCGACACCATCGCCGCCGTCAGCGCCAGCCAGCAGTTTGTGCTCATTCATATTATCTGGTTCAGCACATGGATCATCACCAACCTGATCCTGGGCAACAAAGGCTGGGACCCGTTCCCGTTCGGCCTGCTCACGCTCATCGTCAGCCTCGAAGCCATCTTCCTCAGCATCTTCGTCCTCGTCTCCGCCAACCGCTCCGGCGATAAAGACCGCATCCGCGCCGACGCCGATTATCAAGTCAACCTTAAAGCCCAATACGAAATCATGCAGTTGCACGCGAAGCTCGACCGATTGCTTGAGCGCGAGTCGAAATAGGCCACAGATTGCACAGATGTACACGGATCGGCACAGATAAGAATTGGACTGAATTGTGTTCAATTGAACTGTATTTCATCTGTGCCGATCTGTATCCATGTGTGCAATCTGTGGCCAATTCCAACCACGCCGAGTAAGTTAGCGATCAATTAGCCACGGATGGTGTCATGGATTACCGCGTCGAACTCGACAATTTCAACGGCCCGCTCGATCTCTTGCTCTACCTGATCAAGCGGGATGAGCTTGACGTCTACGACATCCCCATCCACCTCATCACCGAGTCGTACCTGGGGTATCTCGAACACCTGCGCACGCTGTCGCGCGATCACGGGATCGACATCAACATCGCCGGCGATTTCCTGGTCATGGCCGCCACGCTCATGGAGGTCAAGTCCGCGATGCTCCTGCCGCGCCAGGAAGAAGCCGCCCGCGCCGATGGCGAAACCTCCGCCGCCCAGGATTTGTCCGACCCGCGATTCGAACTGGTGCAGCAACTGCTCGAATACAAGCGTCTCAAGGACAACGCCGGCCTGCTCGAACAGCAGCAGACGCAGCACTTCAACCGTTTCCCCCGCATCCCCGCCACCCTCGAAGGCGACGACGAACCGCCGCCCCTGGATATGGACGAGGTGCAGATCTGGGACCTGCTCGAGTGCTTCCAGCGGCTGATGAAGGACATCGGC
>JBBQQZ010000112.1:0-10296 GCA_038215325.1 Tepidisphaerales bacterium
CAGAACACCGGTTTCCGCGGCCGCCAGGGTGTGTTCGAGATGATGGCGATCAGTGACGAACTTCGTTCGCTGATCCTGCACCGCTCGCCGGCGCATGAATTGCGGAAAGTCGCGTTCAGGGACGGCATGCGCAGCCTGCGCGATGACGGCTGGCGAATCGTGTGCGAAGGCCGTACGACGGTGGATGAACTGATGCAAAACACGAAGGACGAGGATCATCAGTTGCGATTCTCGGAGGGTGCCTGATGGCATCGTTCGCCTATGTGGCCGTGGACAAACAGGGACGACGCGCCGCCGGCACGGTCGCCGCGGAGACTCGCGCCGCCGCGATCGACACGGTGGTCGGGCAGGGTTTGTCGCCGGTATCGATCGCCGAATCGCACGCCCACGCCAAGCCGGCCGGCTCGATCTTCGGGCGCAAAGGGAAGGTGTCGCAGCGATCGGTGGAAGCGTTCACTCGAGAGTTGTCGAACCTGCTGGGCGCCGGCCTGTCGATCTCCCGCGCGCTGGCGCTTCTAAAACGCGAAGCCTCTAACCCTGCCGCCAAGGAAATGTGGACCAAGATCCACGATGACGTCATCGGCGGTGAGTCGCTCGCCGATACGCTCACGCAGTTTCCGACCACGTTCTCCACCGTCTATGTCGCCATGGTTTGTGCCGGCGAGACCGGCGGGTTCCTGCACGTGGTGCTTCAGCACATCTCCGACTTCCGTCAACGTGAACAGGATCTCAAATCCCGCGTCAAATCCGCGATGATCTACCCGATCGCGCTGGCGGTGGTGGCGTCGGGCGTGCTGATCTTTCTGCTCACATTCTTCATCCCGCGATTCAGCAGCATCTTCGCGCAGTTTGGCGAGAAGTTGCCGCTGCTGACGCGCATTGTCGTGGCGCTCAGCGGCTGGCTGATCACGTACGGACCGTTCATCGGCGCGGGATTGCTCGTCGGCGCGTTCTTCCTTCGCCGCTGGCTGACCACCGACGCCGGCCGACGTGCGCTGGAGCGATTGCTGCTGGCAACGCCGCTGCTGGGGACGGTGATGGCGCGGTTCGCGCTGGTTCGA
The DNA here is from genome assembly GCA_038215325.1 of Tepidisphaerales bacterium. Lineage (GTDB taxonomy): Bacteria > Planctomycetota > Phycisphaerae > Tepidisphaerales > Tepidisphaeraceae > BPJO01. The sequence goes on from JBBQQZ010000112.1 coordinate 1,062, forward strand.
TTCAGCCGCATGCTGGGCACGCTGGTCGGCGCGGGTGTGCCGCTGGTGATGTCGCTCAAGACCGCACGCGAGGCGATCGGCAACCAGACTCTCTCCGACACCGTCGGCCACGCCATCGAGCAGGTGCAGCGTGGCACGGCGCTCAGCAAAGCGCTGTCGAACAATCCAAGGCTCTTCCCGCCAAGCGTGATCGAGATGATCGCCGTCGCCGAAGAAACCGGCCGGGTGGATAAGGAATTGATCCGACTTTCGCAAACTTACGAGACCGATCTGGACCGCAGCCTGCGCATGCTGGTCGCACTCGCCGAGCCCCTGTTGCTGCTGATTATGGCGGCGCTGATCGGCACGGTGGTGGTGAGCATGCTGCTGCCGGTGTTTACGTTGCAGGACATGATTAACTGAGGAACAAGAAAATGATTGGCCACAGAGACATAGAGACGCAGAGAATTCAATCACAGAGCATTCGAACCACGAATCGGCACGAATCGACACGAATGGGATTCAGTTCATTCGTGAAGATTCGTGAAGACTCGTGGATCGCCTCTTCCCGCCGCCATGGGTTTACGCTGATCGAGCTGCTTTTGGTGCTGGTGATTCTGGGCGTGCTGGCGGCGCTGGTGGTGCCGAAGTTCACCGGCCGATCGCAGCAGGCGCGGGAGACGGCGGCGAAGACGGATATCAGCACGATCTCCAGCTCGGTCAACCGCTTCGAGATTGATACCGGCCGGCTGCCCGGCACCGAAGAGAAGCTGGACGCGCTGCTTGCTTCGCCCAGCGGTACCACCGGCTGGCGCGGGCCGTACCTTGAACGCGGCATCCCGAAAGACCCGTGGGGGAATGAATACACATATCGCCAGCCCGGCCAGAAGAACGTCACCGGCTTCGATCTCTCCTCCAGCGGCCCGGACGGCCGCGAGGGGACCGACGATGACATCGGCAATTGGGACAAGTAAATGACACGTTTGCGTTGCACGAATCTCGCCTTCACGCTGATCGAACTGGTGGTCGTGCTCACGATCATCAGCATCACGATCGCGATGGCCGCGCCCAGCCTGCGCGGCTGGAGCGACGGGGCGAAATTGCGCGACGCGACCGACCAGTTCCTCGCCGCCACCCAACTGGCCCGCGGCCAGGCGATCCTCACCGCCACCGAGCATGTGCTCTCGATCGATCCTGCCACCAACGGCTACCTCCTCTCCACCCGCACCGGCGAAACGACAACCCCCGTCACAAGCGAATGGGGCCGCATCACGCCGATGCCGATGGAGTTTCGGCTTGACCTGGTTAGCGGCGGGGAGAATGGCGCGATCTGTTTCTTTCCCGATTCCCGCTGCACGCCGGCCGTGGTTCGTATCACATCGGCGCGGGGCGAGATCACCGAAATCGCCTGCAACAGCCCGGCCGAGCCGTTCGGAATCGTTGGGGGGGCACGATGAAGCGATCGCGCGGATTCACGCTCCCCGAAGTGCTCGCCACGATGGTGCTGGTGGGCGTTGTGCTGCCGGTGGCGATGCGCGGCATCACCGTCGCGATGCAGACGAGCGCCCACGCCCGCCGCAGCGCCGAGGCTGCGGAGCTGGCGCAGCGGAAGCTCAATGAGTTGGTCCTGATGGGCGACAGTTCGCTTTTCACCAGCTCCGGCACGTTCGGGAACGAATGGCCGGGCTATCGGTGGGACAGCAATTTCACCACCGGGCAGTTCGGTGTCTACATCGTGAACCTGAACGTCTATTGGCCGGAACGCTTGAGCGAACAATCCTTCACGCTCAGCACGATGGTCTACATCGCTGGCACCGCCACCGGCACCCCTTCGACGGGGGTGACGCCATGAAGCGAAGTGGTTTCACGCTGTTGGAGCTGGTTCTGTCGATGTCGATCGCCGCGATGATGGCGCTGGCGCTTTACTCGGCGATGTACGCAGGCTTCAAGGCCCGCACGAGCGCCCAGATGCAGATGCGCGACATCCGCTCGGCCACGGTGGCGCTCGATCTGATCGAGCAGGACTTGCAGTCGATCCTCCCACCCGGCGGCACGCTTGCCGGGCCGATGGTGGGTTACGCGATGGGCTCGCCCGGCCGCGAGGCGAACTCGCTGGATTTCTACTGTCTCGGCCGCGACCGGGGCGCGAATGACGTCTTCAGCGACGGCTTTCGGCGTGTGCAAATTGTTCTCCGAACAGACGGCACGTCGCCCGTGCTCGTTCGCAAGGTCACGCGCAATCTGCTGGCGCCGGTGGTCGCCGAGCCGGTCGAAGAGATTCTTGCGACGGACGTCATTGCATTCTCTGTCCGTTTTTTCGGCGGAACGAGTTGGCAGGATGAGTGGGATTCGACGCTTCAATCCGACGCGTTGCCGACTGCGATTGAAGTCACCATCCGCAAAACCCCCGACCGCGACACCGCCGCCACAGCGTATTCGGTCACGCGGCTGGTTCGCCTGCCCTGCGCCGTTCCGCTCGATGTGGCCGCCGACGAATCCGCAGCGGAGGGGCAATGAAACTCACCCCCTCCCGCGCACGCGGCAGCGTGCTGATCGTGGCGATGGTCGTGCTGTTTGCGCTGGCAGGGCTGGTGCTGACGCTCAACCGCTCCGCCCGCGTCGACCTGGCGCTGTCGGCCAACACGCAGGCGTCGCACGACGCCGACCTTATCGCCCGCGGCGCTGAGCAGTACGTGCTTGCGATCCTCACCGACTATCGCGACTCGCTCGACGACATGCTCGAAACCGATTTCACCAACGTCCCGCTCGGCGGAGGCACGTTCTCGATCGTAAAGCCGAACTACGACGACGGATCCCTGCCCGCCTGGGGCCTGATGGACGAATCGACCAAGCTCAACCTCAACTCCGCCACCGTCGATCAGCTTCGCATCCTCCCCGGCATGACCGACGAACTGTCGGCCGGGATCGTGGACTGGCGCGACGCAGACGAGGACGTCACCGCAAGCGGCTCCGAAAGCGCCAACTACCTCGGCCAGGCCGACGGCTATCGCGCCAAGAACGCCAACTTTGAAGCTGTCGAAGAGCTGATGCTCATCAAGGGCATGACGCCTGAACTGCTCTACGGGCCACCGAGCATGACGGGGATCGTCGTCGGCGACTACTACCAGCAGCACGGTCTGGCGGATTTCTTTACCGTCTGGTCGAGAGAGGCCAACACTGCTGCCGATGGGACGGCGCGGGTGAATATCAATACGCAGCGCACCGAAACACGCAACCTACTTCGCGACAAAATCAACGAAGCCCGGGCGGGAGAAATCGTGAACCGCGTCGGTGTTGCGCCGGCGGGGGACGTGTTCGACTTCGCCTTCCGAGGCGGGATTACGTACGACGAACTTCGACTGATCGACGACTACATCACTGACGCGTTTGCCAATACGCCCGTTCAAGGCCGGATCAACGTCAACACCGCACCGCGTGAAGTGCTGCTGACGCTGAATATCAGTGAGTCCGACGTTGATGCGCTGCTGGCTCGTCGTACGAGCGAAGTGCAGGCGAACCCCGGTTCGCGGGCGTGGGTGTACGACGTGTTGAAGGAGAAAAGTAGAGGTCTTGGCCGGCGGATTACCGGGCGGGGCAGGCAGTATTCGGCGGACATTATCGCGTCCAGTCGCAATGGGCGGGCGTTCAAACGCGTGCGGATCGTCGTGGATACCACCCCCACGACGCTTAGGATCGTATATCGCCGCGATATCACGGATCGCGGTCGTCCCGCGGTGCCGGATGCGCAGGTGCCAGTTCAAGGAGGAAGGCGCTAATGCGTATCGGCGGATCAGCTATTCTCGCACTGGCCTTTGGTGATCGCGAGATCACCTGCTGTCTGACCGACGGCAAGGGAAATGCTCGCGTCGTAAGGAAGATCGCCTGTTTCGACGCCGCCAGCCCGCTCTTGGATCGGCCGGAGATGACGGGGCAGGCGCTGGCGCAGTTCCTCGACCAGCACCAGTTCAACGCCTCTCGCGCGATCGTGGGGGTTCCGGCGCGGTGGGTCATCGCGCAGGAGAAGGAAATCCCACCGACGGATGCGAGCGCCGCGATCTCGATCCTGCGCCTGCAAGCCGAACGCATGTCCACAGGCGACGCCGGCGGACTGGTCGTCGATACCGCGGGCGACGTTCCCGCGGGCACCACGAAGGTGCTGCTGGTCGGCATGCTCAAGGGGCAGGTCGATAAGATCCACAAGCTGATCGAGTCGGCCAAGCTTCAACTGGTCGCGATCTGCCCGACGACGCTGGCGGCCAGCGCTCTGCTCGAATCGGACCACGTCATGCTGAGCCTGGCCCACAGCGGAGCCGAGTTCGTGCAGTGGCAGGGGGGCGCTGCACGAACGCTGCGCCCGCTGGTATCGGTCGAGCCGCAGCAGGTGGCGATCGAGCTGAAACGCATCCTCGCCATGACCGGCGCGGCGGGTCAACTCCGCGTATGCGACGGGATCGACGAGATCGGCAAGATCGGGATGAACGCGCGGTCGGTGTCCATCAACGAACTGAACGCCCGCATCGACCCGGCCGCGATGAACGGGAGCGCGGCGTCGCTGAAATCGATCGATCACCTGCCTGCGGTCGCGCTGTCGCTGGCGGGGCTGGATCGGGCGAGGTTGCCGGTCAACTTCATCGACAGCCGGCTCGCTCCAGAAAAGACGCGCCGCTTCGGCCGGACCGCGTACATGGCGATGGCGGCTGGGGTGGCGATCGTCGTGGGCATCGTCTCGATGGTGATGACCGTTCACGCCCGCGAAGCCGAGGAAGTAATGCTCGCCCAGCAGATCAAGAAACTGGAGCCCGATGTTAAAGCCGCGCAGGCCCGCGTCGACCGCTTCAAGTTCGGCCGCTCGTACTTCGAGAACCGCGGCGGGAATCTCGATTGCGTTCGGCAGCTTGCTCTGGCGTACAACTACGACGAACCCATTTGGGCGACCGGGATCACGATTCGCGACCATGGCGAAGGCACGCTCCAGGGCAAGAGCACCGATCAACGCCTGATCCTCTCGCTGCGCGACCGGCTGATGAACGACAAGACTTTCAAGAACGTGCAGTTGCTCGATCTCCGCGAAGCTGGCGGGCGCGGAGGAGAGATCACGTACTCGATCAGCTTCGTCTACGGGCAAACGGAGGTGCGAAAATGACCCTGTCAAAACGCGAAAAATACATCGCGATCGGGGCCGGTGTGGTTATCTGTGCGTTGCTGCTGGACCAGATTCTTCTATCGCCACTGTTCTTTCGGTTGAACAACGCCAACGACGCCATCGACGCCCACCAGTTGGACTTGCAGAAGGCGAACGACCTTTTCGCCAGCGACATCGCCGCCAGCCGCCGGTGGAAGGAACTCACCGCCGGCGGGTTGAAGCTCGACGCGTCGTCGGCCGAAGGGCAACTGCTCGATCGGGTCCGCGACGCGGCGCAGAGCGCCGGGTTGTCGGTCCAGTCGCTAAAGCCGGATCGAAGCGAACGCGTCAACGGCTTCTACCGCATCACGCTGCGAGTGAGCGCGACCGGATCGATGTCGCGCATCACGCAGTTTCTCTACACCGCGCAGACCGCGAAGATTCCGCTTCGCATCAGCGACCTTCAGATCACCGCCCGCAAGGAAGGCACCGACGACCTGGCGGTGCAGTTGGGTGTCTCAACGATCTTTGACGCTCCCGTGCCACCCAAGCTGGCGCAGGGACGGGGAACGCGGGAGGTGGTGCAGTGAGACGAACAATCGATACGCCGAATGGGTGCCACGGGTTGATAGTCCAACCCGTGGTCCGCGCGACCAGTGCAAGCAGTCTTGGATCGGCAAGTCGTCCACGGCTTGGCGTACCAATCCGTGGCACCCGGGTGATCTTGACGTGCATCATTCTCTTCGTCGCGACGGCCGTACTTGGTCAGGATCGGCGGTCGGAGTTCGACGAAACGTACGGCGTGATCAGCGAGCGGAATATGTTCCTGAAGGACCGCCCGCGTCCGCGTGCGCCGACGTCCAGACCCTCGAGCACGCAGCAGTCCGACCGTCCGCCGGAACCGCCCGAAAGCACGTTTGTGCTGCGCGGGGTGGCGATCGAAGAGAACGGGTTTCGGGCGTACCTGGAAGGCGGTTCGGGCATGACGCGCGTCGCTCCCGGCGACCCGATCGCGCGCGGGCACGTGGTGGAGATCGCGATCGACGCGATCGCGTACGAACACGATGGCGTGATCACGTGGATATTGGTCGGACAAAACCTTTCTGGAACCAATGCGGCGTCGTCCGTGGTGGCATCACCGACCAGCCAGCCGGGCCCGACGTCCGGTGCGACATCTGGGACAACAGCAAACACTTCGAATCTGAGCGCGGAAGAACGCATGCGTTTGCGCCGCCAGCAGGAGCGCGGTCGTGGCAACTAGCAAGGACTTTGTAATGAGCAGGATCGCATCATCGTGGCGTTTGACCTGGGCCGCTTCGCTTGTCGTCGCGCAGCTCGCCGGGACCGCGCTGGCGCAGGACGTGCCGGTTCCTCCCATGCCTCCCGCGACGTCGCCAGCAACCGCGCCCACGACCGCACCGGCGCAAGCGCCTCCCGCTCCCGTCCGGCCGCTCACCGGGGTCGCGAAGCAGAACGGCGGGCTGACGCTGAACTTCCAGGACGCGTCGATCGACGTCATCCTCGATGAACTCTCCACCGCCGCCGGGTTCATTGTCGTGAAGGAAGTGAAACCCGAAGGCCGAGTGACGCTCGTGAGCAAACAATCGGTGTCGCCGGAAGAGGCGGTGTCGCTGCTCAACACGGTTCTGCGTAACGCGAGATATACCGCGATCCAGCAGGAACGTGTGCTGAAGATCGTGAACAAGGACGCCGCCAAGCGGCTGAACATTCCCGTGCGATCCGGCAGCGATCCGGCGAGGATCGCCAAGACCGACGAACTGATTACGCAGGTCATCCCGCTTCGATTCGCCGATGCGACGCAGTTGAAAACCGACCTGGCGCCGCTGGTCAGTACCGACGCCGATTTCACCGCCAACGCTTCCAGCAACGCACTGGTCATCACCGACACCTCCGCCAACGTGCGGCGCGTGGTGGAGATCGTCGCGGCGCTGGATACGACGGTGGCGTCGGCGGTGGATGTGAAGGTGTTCCAGTTGAAGTTTGCAACCGCCGCCAACGCCGCGAAGTTGATCAACGACGTGTTCGGAAATCTGGACGCCACACGACCCCAGCAAAACCAGGGCGGCGACACCGCCGGCGGAAGCGGTGGCGGCGGTGGGAGTGGCGGGCCGGGCGGGGATTTCCGCCGGTTTATGCAGGCCCAGGCACGCGGAAATCAAACGCAAAACCGCACGGGCAAGGTGTCGGCGGGTTCGGACGAGCGGACCAACTCCGTCGTCGTCACCGGCCCGAGCGATCTGCTTGTGACCGTCGGCGAAGTGATCAAGGAACTCGACTCCAACCCCGCGGCCGAGGAGACGGTCTATGTCTACCGGCTGAAGAACGCACAGTCGGTGAACATCGAACAAGTGCTCAACAGCCTGTTTAACGGGACCGCGATCACCAATCGCACATCAACGAGCAACGCCGATACGCTCCGGAACGCCCGCTCGACCTCCGGCACCGGCACCAGCGGCCGAACTTCTTCGCGCACCGGCAACACCGGCGGCAGCACGTTCGGCACCAACACCGGCGGGCAGAACACGGGTCGTTTGGGTGGCCAGACCCAGGGCGGCAACACCGGAGGCCAGCGCGTCTCCGCCAACGCCCAGTCCGCCGCCAGTGATCTTGCCGGGCAGGTCTCCATCATCGCCGACGTCGATACCAACTCGCTGCTCATCCGGACGTCGCCTAGCAACTACCCGCGCGTAAAGTCTGTGCTCGACGAGATGGACAAGCCCGTCAAGCAGGTGCTGATCAAGGTGCTGCTCGCCGAAGTCACGCATACGAACGGCAGCGACATCGGCGCTGAGTTCTCAGTGCTAAATCTCCGCTCGGGCGAGAACGTCAACGGTACGACGCCCCTGGGTCAACTGGGTGGACCGAACTTCGGCATTCCCGCCAACGGAACCGGTCTGGTTGTTCAATTGCTGGAAACCAACTTCGAGGCGACCATCCGCGCTCTGGAAACCAACGGCAAGCTTGACGTGCTGTCGCGTCCGTACATTCTTGCCAGCGACAACCAGCTCGCCTCCATCACCGTCGGCCAGGAAGTGCCGCTGATCGAAAACAGCCGCATCACCGACACCGGCCAGACGATCAACACGCTGCAATACCGCGACGTCGGCATCCTGCTGGACGTCATTCCGCACATCAATCCGGACGGTGTGGTCATCCTTGATGTTGCGCCGGAAATCAGCACGCTCACCGGGGAAAGCGTGCCGATCTCCGATACGGCTTCACAGCCGATCATCGCCAAGCGATCCGCGCAGACGCGTGTCGGCGTTCGCTCGGGCAAGACGATCGTCATCGGCGGGCTTATGGAGGATCGGGTGACTGAATCCGTCAGCAAAGCGCCGTTTCTCGGCGATATCCCGCTCGTGGGCGAACTCTTCAAACGTACGGTGAAGAACAAGACCAAGACCGAACTGCTCATCTTCCTGACCCCCCACGTGGCTGAGGATCCGGATCAGTTGCCCGGGATGTCGAAGGACGAAGCCGATTCGACTAAGCTGATGCCCGGCGCCGTCGCACCGGGAGTGTACGATCAGCACCGCGAAGGCATGCGTCGCGGCGAAACCCCCGCCTTGCCGGGACCGACGACGCAGCCGTAACCCAGGAGCGGACGAACATGACCGTTATGTCAGCCTGTAGGGTTCGCCACGCGAACCGTCTGTCATGGTTCGCACGGCGAACCCTACAAATGCTGTTGCTTTCCATGCTGGCGGTCGCGGGTTGTCAGCCGTCAACGCCGAAGACGTCGGTCGCGTCGGGCGTCGTCATTCCGCTCAATAACTCCGACCCCTGCGCCATGCGGTTGCACGACATCAGTGGTGCGTTTCTGCTGTATATGCAGAAACACAACGACCTGCCTCTCAGCCTCGACGAGATCGCGCCCTACGCAAGGATCTTGGGCGTGAAGTCGATGAACTGCCCCGGCACCGACGTGCCATACATCTACACGCGCGACGGAATTTTGCTGCCGGAACAGAACGCCCGGATCATCCTCTACGACCCGCAGCCCTCGCCCGCCGGCTATCGCTGGGCGATCAGCATCGGCGCCAAGACGCCCGATTCGCCGCCTCAGACGAAGGTGGTGGCGTTTCCGGAATCGTTCTTCCAGTGGCGGTGATT
>JBBQQZ010000113.1:0-10249 GCA_038215325.1 Tepidisphaerales bacterium
CCCCCCACATCGGAAGGAACGCGGCAGGAACAGGTCAACGTGCGTGTGTCCGGGCTGGAGAAACTGTTGATCGAGGACGCCGCGCGGAGCAGAGGCTATCGCGGCGTTTCCGACTTTATGCGCGCCGCCGCGCTGGCCAGCATTCGCTGATGCGTATCTCCCACTCCAAGTCTTCCCGTCCCGTCGCCAACCGCCGCGCGTATCGCCCGGACCGGCAGGTTTATCGGCAGCTCCGACGTGGGATGCGAAGGCGCTGGAGCTGGATGACCTGGGTGGAAATCGCGATCGTTGTCCTGATGCTCGCGGGGATGGTGTGGGTCGTTCGCTGGGCGATCGCTTAGCGTGCGTCTTGCCGCGGGTTTTCCGATCGATCGAGCGGACGAAGCCCGCATCAACCCCCGGCGCTAAACGGCGGGCGTCAGGACCACTCTCACTTCTTCCACGCTGCGCGCGCCGCTCTTGTGCGCGATAAGCGTGACGCCATCGACCCCGACCGAATCGCCCGTGCGGGGCATGCGCCCCAACCGCGCGGCGAGCAAACCGCCGACGCTGCGGACGTCGGTGATCGGAGACCACTCGGGTTTGCCCATGTGGTCGGCCAGATGCGCGATCGGCATTTCGCCGCGAACGATCAGTTCGGTCTCCGTCTTACGGATCACACGCGCGTCTTCGCCTTCGTGCATCGGGCCGACCAGTTCGTTCACCACGTCGGTCAGCGTGACGATCCCCTGTACCCCGCCGTGCTCGTCGACGAGGAACATGAGGTGGGTTTTGTCGTCATGGAATCGGGCCAGGAGCCGATCCAGCGGGATGGTAACGGGGACAAACACCGGCGGGCGCGCGATCAGGAGCAGGACGCTGGAATCGCCTTCGGTTTCTTGCACCGCGGTTAAAAACTCCTTGGTGTAGACGACGCCGGTGACGTGGTCCATCCCGCCATCGCACAGCGGCATGCGGCTGAAGAGGTAGCTGGAGATGGCGTCGAGGTTCTGCTTCATCGACCGTTGGAGATCGAGGTAGTTGACGCGGACGCGCGGAACCATGATCTCCGCCGCCGTGCGCCGGCCGAGGGTGAGCGAGTTCAGGATCAGCGACCGCTCGCGCAACGTCAGGTTCCCTGATGCCGCCGCCTCTGCGGTGATGTGCTGCAATTCTTCAGCGGTAACCGAAACGTCTTCGATGTTGACGTTACCCAGCCCGAGCAGGCGCGTGGTGATGTTCGCCGAGGTGTCCATCACCCACACCAGCGGTTTGAGGATCGTCTGGACCACCAGGATCGGTGCCGCCGTGACTGTGGCGAGTGGGACGGTGAACTGGAGCGTCACCGCTTTGGGCACCAGTTCGCTGAGGACCACCGTCAGCAGCGTAACGATGATGAAGCTGAGCGTGATGGAGATGCCGCTCACCAGCGGGCTTTTGGGTAGTCCGCTGAACGCCATTTGCAGCACCTGCGTCATCGCGGGCTCGCCGATCGAGCCGAGCAGGAGGTTGGTCATGGTGATGCAGATCTGGATGGTGCCGATGGCGGAGCCCATGCGTCGCTTGAGTGCCCGCAGCGAAGCCGCTGCGCGCGGGCGGCGTTTTCTCAGTTCTTCGATCTGCCCGGAGCGAATCGAAACGAGCGAATATTCCGCAACGACAAAAAACGCGTTGATGGCGATCAGGAAGGGAACGGCTAAGAGCTGCATGGCCAACGGCATCGCAACGGTCAAGTGTACCGCCAATATGCCGCAGCGGCCAACTCAGACGAACGTACACGCCCGCTGTAGCGCCGCCGCCAGCCGGTCGAGGTAGTCGGGGGCGGGAATGTGGGCGCAGCCGAACTGGGTCATGTGGCCGGTCACCATCTGGGTATCCAGCAGCGCGTACCCGCGATCGTTCAGCCGTTGAACGAGGTGAACCAGGCACACTTTGCTGGCATTCGGCACGCGATGGAACATCGATTCTCCGAAGAACGCCCCCCCGATCGACACCCCGTACAGCCCGCCGACCAGCACGTTGTCGAGCCATGCCTCGACGCTGTGCGCGAAACCCATCTCGTGCAGCTTCACGTACGCCTGCACGAGTTCGTCGCTGATCCAACTGCTATCACGATCATCCCGCGTAACCGTCATGCATCCGCGCATCGTCTGTTCGAATTGCGTGCTGATGCGGATCTCAAACCGGCGTTGTCTGACGATCTGCCGCAGCGTGCGCGGGCAGTGAAACCCGTCCAGCGGCAGCACGCCGCGCGGGTCGGTCATGTACCAGCGGGTGACACCGTCCGGGTCGGTCATCGGAAACGCGCCCTGCGCGTAAGCGCTGAGCAACATGTCCGGCGAGAGATTGGCGCGGGGGATGGGCTTCACGAAAGGGATTGTATCCAGTAGCACGGGCGTCTTGCCCGTGACAAGCGGAAGTTAACGCGAAGACACGAAGATGCGAAGAAGAAGCGATAAAAGGATTACGGGCGGGACGCCCGTGCTACTAATTTACGTCGTGCGATCGACGATAAATCGAGCGAGCAGAAGTAATCGGTCTGCGCGAGCGCCGAGCGGGGAAAGCGCGTCGGTCGCGAGTTGCAGTTGGCGCGCGGCTTCGGCTTTTGATTCTTCGAGGCCCAGCAACTGCGGGTAGGTGTTCTTGCCTTTGCCGCGGTCTTTTTGGGTGGCTTTGCCGAGTTGCTGGGGCGTGGAGGTTTCGTCGAGGATGTCGTCGACGATCTGGAACGCCAGGCCCATGTGCTGGCCGAACCGTGTGACGGCGTCGAGCTGGTCGGCTGTGGCGCGGGCGCAGATCGCACCGAGCCGACAACTGGTGGTCAGCAGCGCGCCGGTCTTGAGGCGGTGGATTCGTTGAAGCTGCACCAGCGCGAGGGATTGATTCTCGCCGTCGATATCGAGCACCTGCCCGCCCACCATGCCGCCCGGGCCTGAGGCGTGGGCGAGTTCGCGGACCAGCGTGGGGACGAGGTCGGCTTGGGCGCGGGTGGCGAGAAGCTCAAACGCCAGCGTCATCATCGCGTCGCCTGCCAGGATCGCCATCGCTTCGCCGAAGACCTTGTGGTTGGTCGGCTTTCCGCGGCGGAAGTCGTCGTCGTCCATCGCCGGCAGATCATCATGCACGAGCGAAAACGTATGGATCAACTCCATCGCTGCCGCGGCGGCGAGGACGGAGGAACTGTCGAATGTCGAGTGTCGAATGGCGGATGATTCGATCGCATCTGTATTCGACATTCGGTATTCAACATTCGACACGGCCTGATACGTTTCCAAGACCAGCGTCGGCCTGAGCCGTTTCCCGCCCGCATGCAGACTGTAACGGATCGCTTCGACCAGTCGCCTCGGGGCGTCGGGCAGGGACGCGAGTACGTTGTCGAAGTACTTCGCCAGCGTCTCGGTGTGCTGCTTGAGAATTTCCGGCACGCTTACGCTCATGCCGCCGGCTCCTCATCGACGTCGCCGGGCGCTGGCGACGGTGGCGCGGCGTCGGTTTTGTTCAAGTCCTCGATCTGCTGCTGCGCCTTGCCCAGCACCTGCCGGCAATATTGCAACAAAAAATTGCCGCGTTCGTAGCGGGTGAGGGATTCTTCCAGCGGCACTTCGCCGCGTTCCATCTCCGCCAGGATTTTCTCCAGCTCGGTGACGGCTTCCTCGAACGACTTGGGTTGCGATTGCTTGCTTTTGGCCATGATGTCGGACCGATTCTAGCCTATGCGCGTTCGATGTGCTTCTTCCTGCATCGGACGAGGATTTTGCCGGGGTAGTGTTGCCTAATCGGCGCGGCCGGGTCGGTCGCCTGTTCGATCAGGCGCCTGCATACGTCCGGCGAGACGTCGTCGCTCGGACACCCGCGCTCGATCAGCCATTTCCGGGCCGCGTGCTCGCCGACGACCGGGGGCAAGTCGCGCAGCAGATCGCAAGGGAAACGCTCGGGCAAATGCGGCGCGGCGTCGTTCAGTCGGTCATGCAAGGCTTGGGCGCGGTTCGCAAGGTCGCACAGGACCGGGACGAGCGACGCGTCCCGTCGCAACAGCGCTCGAGCGACATTCCGCCTGTAGTGATCGGAGGCGTTGCTCGAATCTTCGCGCCAGGATTGGTCGATGCCGCGAAGGCGCGAGCGAATGTCCGAGACGCTCAGCGAAAGCAGCGGGCGCTCGATACACAGCCCGTGGATCGTCGATTCGGCCTGCATCCCGCGCAGCGAACCAAGCCCGCCGCCGCGAGCCAGCCGCATCAGCACGGTCTCGGCCTGGTCGTTGGCGTGATGCGCCAGCAGCACGGCGTCGAGTCCGTGGGTATCGACCACCTGCCGAAACACGTGCAGCCGGATCGCACGGTAGCGGGCGCTGGGGTTGGTGGGGAGATTTGCCATCGCAGGTTCAATCTCGGATCGGTTCACGACGATGAGCGGGCGGTTCAGTTGGATCGCCAGATCCCGGCAAAACTGCTCGTCGGCGTCGGATTCGGACCCGCGCAGTTCGTGGTTAATGTGGACGAGAACCACGCGTTCGCGTTGGGACGCGATGATCGACAGGTACGTGCTGTCAGCACCTCCGCTGAGACCCACCGCGAAGCGGCGGGCTTTGATGGTGATATCGTCTGGTAACGGAACGGGGGGCATACGATATACTGTAAACGATGAACACCTTCGCGTTGATGTTGGTTCTGATCGCCCAGGCGACCCAGCCGGTCGATGTGACGATGGAATGGCTGCTCGAGCAACCCTTGCCCGTGGTCGTCCCCAGCACGCAACCCGCTTCCCAACCGGCGACCCCATTCAACGAAAAACCCGCCCCCGGCGAGCGGGTGGGCGCGCTTGTGCTCTCGGACGGGAAAATCCATCGCGGCACGATCTACACCACGCCCGGCAGGCCGCTGCGGGTGTGGAGCGACCAGAAAAAAAAGTTCATCGACCTGCCGATGGATTCGATCGCATCGATGGAAGCCGTCGTCCTCTGGGAACGGGAAGATCCCGAATGGCGCTTCAAAGAATCCGGCCACGACGAGAAAGTCTTCACCGGCAACACCTATCCCGCCCGCGAAACGCAATACCGCATCACCCTCACCACCGGCGATACCCTCACCGGCGGGATCGTCGCGCCGCTGTACGTCCGCGTCGATGGGCAGGCGACCCAGTTCGTGCTCAACAAACGCTCGAAAGGCGAGGTGGGCAAGAAGCTCGGGGATTTGATTTACGTCCGCAAGCTGGATTTGGAATAACGGAATCCGAATCCGTGACTGACGCGTGACGCATCGACGACTCCTTTCGAGGACCAACGGAACCCTCCCTTAAAATCACGGCAACTCCAAAAGTTGCCCCCGGCGTTGTTATCCGTCTCCCCGGCTTTCTTTCACCCATCGAAGTCAAAGCATAGCGCAACGTCAACGGCTCAGACCCGACCCAACAATCGCCGAAGCGCGTGTGCTACATTTGCTACATCCCCTGATTCTCAAGGGCCATCGGCCGCACAAGCACTTACGATCCGCCGCGCTGCAAAACCGATGTAGCATGCTACATTCGGGGTGCTTCAATTTCTTCAATTGCCAAACAGCACACCCGCGCAACCGGCGCACGGGCTCTCCATATAGACCCGCCGCGCTGCGCATTTGTCACGACAAACGCGCATCGCGGGCCGGGTGTCGGATTCATCGAGCGGCGCGGATGGAAAGAATTTCCGCCAGGGGCAGGCGCAGGTTGCTCCATGGACCGGTGGTGATGACCAGGTGATCCGCGTCGATCCGGGGATCGCCGCCGACAACACGACCGCCGGTGTGGCGGACGACCGGGGCGCGCGGGTCGACGGTCACGTCTGCGAGCAGAACCGCCGCCAGGCCCGTGGTACGCATCGACGGTTGCGGGCCAAACAGCATCGAGCTGATTGTCGCACCGTCGGCGGAGAGGTCGGAGACCGTTCCTTCGAGCTTGTCGCCGCGAATGATCGCGCCCTGCCAGCCGGCGGGCAGGTCCGCGATCGTGCTGCTGTGGATCGGTCCGTAGAAGACGCGCGCCACTTCACTGCGCCGCACCGTCCGCACTTTTCCATCGGCACCACGCACGGAGATCTCGTTGTCTCCCACCGTCAACTGTCCCTGAAGCACCGATCCGCTGATCGTCTGCACGCCCGGCCCGGTCGCCAGGGGCGCCGATTCCGATTCATGAACCGCGATGTTGTCGAACACCGCCGTCACCGGCTGATCGGCGTTGAGGGAGAACGCCGTCAGCCCCGCCACGATCGCGCGGTCGTCGCCGAGCGATTGCGAGCCGACCACGTTCCACAGCTTCCCGTCCTCACTCGACGACACGGTCGCGATCGGCCCGGACCGCGTCAGGCGAATCCAAACCGGTAGAGTGACCGGTTTCTCGACGTAAGTGCTGGTATCCGTTTCGCGAAACGCCTTGGTGACGAACCACCCGCTGGTCTTCGACGTCATCAGCGTAACGTGCGGTGAATCCGTCCGCATGCCGCGCCGGAGCGTCAGGCCGGCCAGCGCGAATGTTTCGGGCTGGTCGGTCTTCAGTTCCACGATCCGCGCGATGATTTCGCCATCGCCTTTGAGCGCGCGGGAAACCAGCGGCAACGCACTCTGCTCGCCAAACCGTCCGCTTCTGCCGCTGATGCTGATGCGCGAACCGTCTTCGGCGAGCACCGGGGGCGGCGTGTCGCCCACGCGGCCAAGGCTCCAGTCGCCGCCCATCGCCTTGCCGGAAGCGGTGGTGATCGTGATCGTCAGCGGCTCCGATAGCGAAACGTACCCGAGGCTGTTGGTCACCCGCGCGCGCAACGTCGTTTCCGACGCAGTCTCCGGACGGATCAAAAGATCAAACGGCCGCTTGTTCGTCTCGGCGAGCACTTCCTTGCCGTCGTTGGTGACAATCTCGACCTTCCGCACGCTTCCCTCGCCGGGCGTGGCGACGACGCGGATCATCGCACCGTCTGCGGCGGCGATTTCAGATTCGGGCGTCGGCAAAACAATGTGGGCTCGCGGCACGTCCTTCGGCGGGTACAACAACTTTGAGCTAAGAGAGGACATCCCGTTGGACTCCAGGTTGCTCGTCAATTTCATCTGCGCGGACCCCGAGCCGGCAAGCATCTCGATCTTAAGGTCATAAAACTCGCCTTCCTTCACCGGAAACGTGCCGCTCTTGGATGGCTTCTGACCCTCCACCGGCCAGGCATCGATGATCTGCTTCCCGCCGATCCACATCCGCGCGTCACCCGATACCGAGAACTTCGCCTCGATCGTCTTGGGCGACTTCACCCGGCCGGTCCAGCGGATCGCGACGCGATCCTTGAGCGCAGTGTCCAGCGTCTCGGCCTTCTGCCACGACATCGAGATGCCGGCGTCCAACCGCACGAAGACGCGCTTCTTCATCTCCGCGTCGCTGAAGTATTCGCCTTTCAGCCCGCCGAACGTTTCGGTCATGCGTTTGAGATGAAACGCTTCGAGCTTCGCCGAAAAATCATCCGCAGGCGAAAACGCCCTGCCGGGCACGGGCTGATACGGAATGCTTTCGCTGGACCAGTATAGGTTCGCCCGCGCGTGCTGCCCCGGCGTCGTTTTGAACTCCAGCAGGACGGGTACGCGCTGATTAGTATCAAACGCAAACCCGCGATCGTCCGCCGCCTTGTCCTTGCCCAGTTCTCGGCCGCCGATGACGACGCGGGAATAGGCGTCGGCGCGGAACACGTACTGCCCGCGCTGGGGGATGTTGACATACCCCGTCATGCGCACGCTCCAGTTTGCCGGCGTGTAAGGATTGGGGCTCTGGTGGCCCCAGAAGAAGGATCCGCCGTGTACCAGCGCGACGGCGCAAGGTTTTTCGAGTTTATCATCGGCGAAGTACTCGCCCATGAGTCCTTCGACGACTTCGCCGGTCGCGGGGGCCGGGTTGGATTGCTCGAACCGCACGATCTGGTCCAGCTTCAACCGCACGACCGGCGGCTGCCCGGGCGTGACGATGAGTTGGCCGTTCACCAGCGCGGTGGTGCCTTCGAGCTTCTTCCCATCGCGCGTCTCCACGACATCGCCCACCGCCTCGCCGGCGAATATGATTGCGATCAACATCAATGCCTTCAACGACCCACGATCCATAGCTGTTCCATCCATTTAGACCGAAACACTCACGCCATCATGCCCAACCGACCGGCGACGCGTCCAGTAGGATTCGCGATTGCGGCTGTTCCACGGGCAAAACGCGGCGCGCCTCCGCGCACCTTTTACGCTCCTGACGCAGCGCGTGTTGTGTCTGAAACGTCAGTTTTTCAGCCGTTGGCTTCGAGTGAAGACTTGGGAGAACTCGGACTGCAAGGCCACGGTTGCCGGTTTACGTGATGCGCGACACCCGCGCGGTTCGGACGGTCGTCACTTCTTCAACCGCTATGAAAAACCCCGACGGCTGAAACGCACAAACCCCGCCATAACTTTCGTTACTGGCGGGGTTTATGTTAATCGGGGTGACATGATTCGAACATGCGACCTCGTCGACCCGAACGACGCGCTCTAGCCAAGCTGAGCTACACCCCGGAACCTCTTTCGAGTCCGACAAACATACCCTGTTCGGCGGTTCTTTCAAGGGGTCGCGCCGTGAACGCGCGGGCGAGATCAGTAATGCTTCCCGGCGATCGAACCTCGCTCGCGCCCTCGCGGCACGGCTCGAGGGTGACGACAACCTGTTGCGCTAAATCCGATTCAGTCGTTGCAGCAGCGCGTCGTAGAACTCCCGGGGCACGCGGTGCGCCCCGGCTCGACCCAGCGCGACCGTCGGCTTGTTCCGCCCATGAAAATCGCTGCCGCCGGTTTGTAGCAATCCGTACTTCTTCGCCAGGTCGCGATACTTCCGAACGAGATGTTCGTCGTGGTCCGAGTGATACACCTCAATCCCCGCCAAGCCCAGATCGACCAGGTCTTTCAGCGTCCGATCGAGCTGCGCATCGTTCGTCGTCCGCAACTGCACCGGATGCGCCAGCACCGCAACTCCGCCTGAGCCTTGAATCAGTTCGATCGCGCGACGCGGCGTGAGGCGTTCCTTGTCAAAGTACGCCGCCGCGCCCTGGGCCAGGTATTTGTCGAATGCTTCCTTGATCGATTTAACCTGCCCCTTTCGCAGCATCACCGCCGCGATGTGCGGGCGCCCTACCACTTGCCCGCCGGCTTCGGATTCGACCTCGTCGATCGTGATCTCGAACCCCAGTGCGTTCAGTTTCTCAACGATCTTCGGATTGCGATTGTCCCGGCCCGCCAGCAGCGTGGTCGTCAGGTCGCGCAATACTTCGCTGGCGGGGTTGACACCATAACCCAGAATATGCAGCGTCCCGGGCGCGGGAAACTCCGCCGAGATCTCGATGCCGGGGAGAAAATCGATCCCGAGCTGCTTCGCTTTCGCCGACGCCTCGGCGACGCCGGCGATCGTGTCGTGATCGGTCAGCGCGATCGCGCTCAATCCATTCTCGTGCGCCAACTCCACGACAGCGGCCGGTGCGTACGTGCCGTCTGAGGCGGTGGAGTGGGTGTGGAGGTCGATAAATCGCATCGGTTGCAAATGCAAGGATACGTCAAAATCCCCCGACATGGGCCGGGGCTTGGAAGCGAACTACTTGGGTTTTTTGGTCGAGTTTTTGGGCGTTTCAGTGCTTTCGACTTCTCTGGGCACGTCGGGCTTGTTCTGAATGTACCACGATTCGACTTTCATCACGTACTCGCCATTGCGTGCTCCAACACCGGGCTGGATGACGCCCGTCACACCGACCGGGCGACCCACCGCGTCCAGACCCCACTGCTTGGCACCTTCCAGGCCGATCCAGCTACCGCCTTGGAATCGCAGGATCGGACCCGTCGGCGAGTTGCCGGCAGAGCCTTCCAGCGTCACCTTCTGGCTCTGAAGCGTCTGCCAGTTCGAAGGCGGTTGCGTCAGCACGTCCGAACTCGACGACCCGCCGAACCAGTTGCAGCCGGCGACGAAGATCAGACACGAAAGGGGTACAGCGCGCAGGTTCATGATGCTAGATAACCATGTTTTTCGAGATAAGCCAATACCTGATCCGCCGCCGCGTCCGGGGGGGTCTGTTCGGTGTCGATGAGGATCTCCGGATTCGCGGGCGCTTCGTACGGGTCGTCGATCCCCGTAAACCCCTTGATCTCCCCCGCCAGCGCCCGCTTGTAAAGCCCCTTCGGATCGCGCGTCGCCGCCGCTTCGATCGATACCTTAATGTAGACTTCAATAAACGCCCCGGGCGTGTGCATCGCACGGACGGCGGCCCGATCCCGGG
>JBBQQZ010000114.1:0-10215 GCA_038215325.1 Tepidisphaerales bacterium
CGCTGCCATGCTGCTGGACGACCAGAAGGACCGGAAGAAAAACGCCGCGCAGTTGCAGCCGATGCTGACGAGTCTTTTGTCCGACGCGACAAAACGCCGCTCCATGGCGGACAACGCGCTGAAGCTCGCCCATCCCGACGCCGCGGAGAAGGTGGCGGTGATCCTGCGGGGGATGGTGAGGTGAGGAAGGGAAATCACCAATCCGTCGCAACCGGGTAGCGACGAATAGTCTCATCTGGCGTAAGAATCGTCAGCCCCTGGTCCAGTGCGTGGCAGATGAGCATGAGGTCGAAAGGGTCTTTGTGAATGATCGGAAGCCCGGCGAGGCGACCTGCGGCCGAGGCACCGAAAGCCAGCAAACTCGCGGCATGGCTTTCCACCAGGGGAGGCAACAATCGCTCGATTGATCGCAGTTCCGATAGCTTTCCGGAACGGATTTTCATCTGGATTTCCCAGCAGGATACAGCGCTGATGTAGAAATCGTTGTCGGCATCGCCCAGCAGGTCGACGCTGCGTTGGCTCAGTCGCTCCGGTTCGCCGCCGATCCAGAGCAGAGTCACCGTGTCCAGCAGAAATCTCACTTGTACAGCCCTTGGAGCGGATCAGCCTCGTGCCCCTCTTCCCACAACCGCAGTTCCTCATCGGACAGGGGTTTAAGGAACGCATCCGGCACCTGATACCCGTCCCGCAGGTATCCTAGCGGCACTGAGGGCCGGCGTGATTCAGCGGGGCGCGGGTACGTCCGTACGAGTCGCTCGATGGCGTCGATGGCGTCTGGGGGAAGATGGCTCACGTCAATCGCTTTCATGACTTGCCTGATTGTACCGTCGGTGCGCCGTTCTGTGACAGTCATTTTTCTCACTTCAGGGCTGTATTCAACGGTGATCTCTGTATCATGTTCAACAGCCCTCAGGGCAATCTGAGTTGGCAGGATGCCAAGCTCGTTATCAGCCATCGTCTGATAGTGAATCCCGATGATGGTTTGAAAGCGGGTCGGCCGATGAATGGAATCGACCTACGCGGACGTTTACGTGTCGTTGTTTACACTCACGTCGAGTGACCGGGCACGGCAAACGCGCGCAGGATCGGCAATCGGAAAATGCCCATGTCCGCAATCCCCACGTCTGCCTTAACGACGCACCTTCCGCCGACCGTCTACCGCGAAATCAAAGCGCCGCTGTCGATTCGTCCGGCGAGCAAGTTCACCGGAGCGCGCGTGCATTTCGTGGGCGTTGGCGGGTCCGGGATGAGCGGGCTGGCGAAGATGCTCATCGATTGCGGCGCGATCGTCAGCGGCTCGGACGGGCAGATCAATCGCCAGACGGTCGAATTGTCCAAACTCGGTGCCCGCATCAGCCGCAACCAGCACGGGGAACTGCTCGATCGCTCGGTCGACCTTGTCGTCCGGACGGCGGCGGTCAAGGACGATCACCTGGAGATGAAGGCCGCGTCGATCCTCGGCATTCGCACGATCAAGTACGCCCAGCTCCTGGGCGAAGTGATGCAGGAACGCCTGGGGGTGGCGGTCGCGGGTACGCACGGTAAATCGACGACCACCGCGATGGCGGCGTATGCCCTGATCGAAAGCGGGCTGGATCCGTCGTTCGTCGTCGGCGGGACCGTTCCGCAGATCGGCGGGGCGGGGAGCCGGTCGGGGTCGGGCGATTCGTTCGTCGCCGAGGCGTGTGAGTACGACCGATCGTTCCACAACCTCGCGCCCACCGTCGCGCTCATCACCAACATCGAAGAAGACCACCTCGACTGCTACAAGAACATCTACGAGATCATCGAAAGCTTCCGCAAATTTGCGCAGCTCGTGCCGAACGACGGCATCGTGATCGCGAATGGCCGAGACGCGAACGTGGCGAAGGTGATCAAGGATCTGAATTGCGGCGTGCAGACGGTGTCACTGGGCGCCGATACCACATGGAGCACGCTTCCGCGCGGGATCGTCAACGGCTGCTACCAAGGCCAGGTCTGCTGGCGTGGCCGGCCGGTCGCGACGTTGCGGATGAGCGTCGCCGGCGAGCATAACTTGCTGAACGCCACGATGGCGCTCGCCGCCGCCCACGCGTGCGGCGCGGACATCGAAAAAGCCGCCGACGCCCTGAGCCGTTTCCGCGGCGTGGATCGCCGGATGACCCACGTCGGCGAAATCGCCGGCGCCACCGTGGTCGACGACTACGGCCACCACCCGACCGAAGTCCGCACCACACTCAAAGCCCTCCGCGAACGCTACAACCCCCGGCGACTGATCTGCGTGTTCCAGCCGCACCAGCACAGCCGCACGCGGCACCTGCTGGAAGACTTCGCCGTCAGCTTCAGCGCAGCCGACCACGTGGTCATGCCGGACATATACTTCGTCCGCGACTCCGAGGAAGAGCGCCGCAGCGTGTGCGCCAGCGACCTGGTCCGCATGATTAACGCCAACGGCCAGCACGCACTGCATATCCCGTCATTCGAAGAAATCGTCACCCACCTCCGCCGCACCATGCAGGCCGGCGACCTGGTCGTGACGATGGGCGCGGGCAACGTGAATGAGATCGGATTGGAATTGATTTCGTAGGAGTGATCTACGAATCTGCACGAATCGACACGAATCAAAAGCGTTGGAACCGCAGATTTCGCAGATGACGCAGATTAAGAAGAATACCTTTGTTTGAATCTGCGTCATCAGCGTAATCTGCGGTTCACTTGTCTGCGTCTGCGGATTCATTCGTGTCGATTCGTGAAGATTCGTGGATAGAATTTCCGGAGCACGTCGAACGACAATGAAATTGGTCACCGACAATCCCTTCATCGGCCTGGAAGCGTTCGTCACGGAGAATGTCGAACTCGCTAAATACACCTGGTATCGCATCGGCGGGCCGGCACGATACCTCGTCAAACCGCGCTCGGTGGAGGAATTGCAAGAGGCCGCGCGCAGATGCCACGAGAGCGGCATTCCGGTGTATGTGCTGGGCCTGGGCGCGAACCTGCTGGTGGCCGACCGGGGTGTCGATGGAGCGGTGTTTCGGCTTAGCGAGGAGTTCTGGCGTCGCGTGAAGTTTGACGGCACGACGCTGGAAGTCGGTGCGGGCGTGGACATGCAGAAGCTGCTGATCCGCACCGTCCGCGAAGGCAAGGCCGGGTTCGAGTGCCTCGCCGGCATCCCCGGCACGGTCGGGGGCGGGATCCGGATGAACTGTGGCGGGAAGTTCGGGGATATCGGGTCGGTCATCACCACCGTCACCGTCATGGACCCTCAGGGCAACGTCTTTTTGCGTACCAAGGACGACCTGGTTTTCGAGTACCGCAAGACGAACATCGTGGCCCCGTTCATTCTCGGCGCGACGATCGAACTTGAGGATGACGATCCCAAAACGATCATGAACCGCACGAAGGAAATCTGGATGTACAAGCGGAACACGCAGCCGCTGAACACCAAGAACTGTGGCTGCATTTTCAAGAATCCGCGCGGGCTTAGCGCGGGCGCATTGATCGACCAGAGCGGGCTGAAGGGTTTGCGCGTCGGGCACGCCGAAGTGAGCGACAAGCACGCCAACTTCATCGTCGCCCATCCCGGGTGTACCAGCGAAGAGGTGCTGAAACTGGTCAAGATCATCAAGGAACGCGTCTACGAAAAGCACCAGGTGGTGCTCGAGAGCGAAGTTCGAGTTTGGCCGATTTGAAGGAGTGGCGAGTGGTGAGTGGCGTGTGGTTATCCGGTGCTGACCACTCGCCACTCGTCACTCGCCACTGAACGCTATGCAAATCACCGTCCTTTGTGGTGGCCCGTCCGCCGAACGCGAAATCTCGCTCATCAGCGGCAATGCCGTCGCCGCAGCGCTTCGCGCTGCGGGGCATGATGTGTTCGTCTCCGACGTTTCTCCTGATTATCTGGATGGCCTCGACCATCCCGCCGACGTCATCTTCCCGGTCTTGCACGGCGCGTTCGGCGAATCGGGTGAGCTTCAGGAGATCCTCGAAGCGCGAAACCTGGCGTTTGTGGGCTCCGGGTCGCTCGCCAGCCGGCTGGGCATGGACAAGATCGCCGCCAAGCAACAGTGGAAGATCGCCGGCCTGCCGACGCCGGGTTGGGAAGTGATTTCGAGCCACGGGCGTAAGCCCGTGCGTACGCCGGAGACGCGAGGGCTTACGACGCCCACGGCTCCGATGCAGCCGCCCATCGCGCTGCCTTGTGTCGTCAAAGCCATCGATTCCGGCAGCAGCATCGACGTCTTCATCTGCAAAACCCCCGCCGACGCGAACTCGGCGATTGACAGCCTCATCGCCAAGCACGGGCAGTGCATGGTCGAGCAGTTCATCGAAGGCCCGGAACTCACCGTCGGCCTCCTCGAAGGACGTGCCCTCCCGCCGATCCGCATCGAAACGTCGCGCGAATTCTTCGACTTCAAAGCCAAGTACACCAAGGGCGGCGCCAAACACAGCTTCGAGCTAAACCTGCCCGAAGCGCTCGTGGAGCGATGCAAGACGCTCGCCGAGCAGGCGAACCGCATTCTGGGGTGTCGCGATCTGGCGCGGGTGGACATTATGATCGATTCCGAGCAGAACCCGTACCTGCTGGAGATCAACACGATCCCCGGTTTCACCCCCGTCAGCCTGCTCCCCGAGGCCGCCGGCAGGGTCGGCATCTCGTTCGAGCAACTTGTGGACCGGTTGGCGACAATCGCGCTCGCCCGCGCCCCCCTCCAGCGGCAGGGTCAGCTCTGCTGACCCCTGTTTCTGCCCTCCAAGCAGGGGTGCATCGCGATTCGTGAAGATTTCTCGCCCCCTATTCCGATAAACTGGATTGGGACAGTGCATGGCTAAAAAGACCGCGAAGGAATCCAAACCGTCCGCGCCCGCTCGCCCGCGAACGCCGCGCGAACCGATGTCGCCCGAAGCCGTCGCCAAGCTGCGGCGAGTGGTGGGGCATACGATCGCAGGCATCGCGCTCGGCGCGATCTGCGCTGGCGCCTTTCTGGTCTCAGAGCGCTATGTCGATCGCGTTGCACGAATCGATGCCCCGCCAACGGTGAAGTTGAAGGAGCAGCCGGCGTGGATGAGTGCGTCGCTCTCCGAGCAAATCCTTTCCACCGTCCGTCCGATCACCCCGTTCTCCACCGACGATCACCAGATGCTCGTCGATCGCGCCAATATCCTCGCGGCCAACCCCTGGGTGAAAGAAGTCCACGCCGTCCGCCGCGCCTACACCAACAGTCCCGGCGACACTCTCGAAATCGACTGCGACTTCCGCGCCCCGGTGGCGCTTGCGCATTGGCAGGACGCGTACTGGTACGTTGACGCCGAAGGCGTTCGTTTGCCCGAGCGTCTGAGCGCCGAACAGGCCGCACGATTGATCCAGCCCGGGCAGGGATCGATGTTCCGCATCATCGACGGCATCGGCAAAGCCCCGCTCGCACCCGGCAAAGCCTGGCCCGGCGGGGACGTGCAGGCGGGGATCGAATTGATCGCGCTGCTGACCGACAAACCGTTCGCCGACCAGATCGTGAAGATCGACGTCAGCAACTTTGGCGGGCGTATCAACCCCAACGAATCGCAGCTCAACCTCGTCACCCGCTACAACACCGAGATCCGCTGGGGACAACCGCCATCGAGCAAGGCGTTTTTCGTCGAGCAGAAGGTCGATCGCAAGCTCGACTACCTGACTCAGGCCAAGAAACAGACCGGCCGGATCGACATGAACCGGCCCTGGATCGACCTGCGCTTCGACAGCCCAACCGTCCCCGACGCCGGCCGCGCGTCGGTTCAGCACTGACCCGCCGACGCCCGCCCCAAGCCACCATCATACCGAGATCGCCAGACGGGTTGATCCACGAATCCGCACGAATCGCCACGAATGAATGCGAATGCGTTTTTAGCCGCAGATAAACGCAGATGAAGGCGGAAGACGTTAAGCCACGAATCACACGAATAAGCACGAATTGAAATGCCTTTTATTCGTGTTCAATTCGTGTGATTCGGGGCTAAACGCATTTCTATCTGCGTTTTTGGGCGTTCAACTGCGGCTAAAACTGCTTTCAGTTTTGGTCACGCATTCAGCGCAGCCGGGGCTGGTGCGGTCAGGGGGGCGGGCTTGACTGCTTCCTTGATTTCCTTGTCGCAGCCGAGCATAATTCCGCACGTCAGAACGAAAACGCCGATGAATATCCGTCGCATCAAATCTCCCATTCCTGCCGCAGCCGACGCAGTTGTTGCGTAACGATTTTGCGGCACGGCTTGCAGCTTACTGGCGTTTCTCATCCTAATCGACAATCCGGTTTCAAGAAATAAGTGGGTGGCTTGTGTCGTTTTCCAACGAAGCTTCGATCGAGAACGCGGTTTCGCCGTCGAAAGAGATGCTGCTGCTGGCGGTGCCGACGGTATTGCAGATGCTCTCGTACACGGTCGAGCAGTTCACCGACGTGTACATGCTCTCCAAAGTCAGCGACGCCCACGCGGCGTCGGCGGTCAACTCGGGGATGGTGACGTTCTGCGTCATCAGCTTCGGGTTCGGCATTCTCATGCTCGTCAACGCGATGGTCAGCCAGGCGTTCGGCGCTAAACAGTACGCCGATTGCGGCCGGCATATGTGGCAGGGCCTGTGGCTGGGCGTGGTGTACGCACTGGCATTGATGCCGGTGATGCTGTTCGCCACGCCGATCTTCCAACTCATGGGCCATCCGGACGACTGGGTGCCGATGGAGGTGACGTATTTCAACATCTCGATCGCGCTCTTGGTGGTGAAGATGGCGGCGATCGCGATGGGGCAGTTCATGCTCGCGGTCAATCGGCCGAACATCGTGCTGGTATCCGCTGCCAGCGGGATGGTCGCGAACATCTTCGTCAACTGGCTGCTTATCTACGGCAACTGGGGTTTCCCCGCGATGGGCGTCGCCGGCGCCGCCTGGGGCACCAACGCCGCGGTGATGATCGAACTGCTGATCCTGTGCGTGGTCGCGTTCACGCCGCACATGCGAACCACCTACAACACGCTGGCGGCGCGGTTTGACGCACCGAAGTTCCGCGAACTGCTCAAGATCGGCCTGCCGTCCGGTTTCCAGACCGCCGGCGACGTGGTCGCCTGGACGATCTTCCTTGCCGTGGTGATGCCCGCGTTCGGTCCCGAAGCGATGAAAGCCAACGGGTACATGCTCCAGTACATGAAACTGTCATTCATGCCCGCGTTCGGATTATCGACCGCCGTCACCGCGCTGGTGGCGCGATACGTCGGGGCCGGCAAACCCGAGATCAGCGAGCAACGCGCGCACCTCGGTTTCCGCATGGCGATGGGCTACATGCTGCTGTGCGGCGTGATGTTCTTCGTATTCCGCAACCACCTCATGCACCTGTTCTCCACCGATCCGGCCGTCATCGCGCTGGGCGGAAAGCTGCTGATCGTGTGCGCGATCTTCCAGATCTTTGACGCGATGTTCATCATCTACGTCGGCGCGTTGCGCGGCGTGAAGGACACGTTCTGGCCGAGCATCGTGCAGATCGCACTCTGCTGGGGCCTGGTCGTCGGCGGGGGGTTCGCGGTGTCGCGCCTGATGCCGCAATGGGGCGTGCTGGGTCCGTGGACGGTCGGGATCATTTACGGCATGATTTTGGGCTTCTATCTGCTCGGCCGTTTCCGTTCCGGCCGCTGGAAGACGATGCTGCCGGAATCCGAAGCCGAAGCCAAACGCTTCGACACCGGCATGGCCGCGGCGGTGGAGCCGATCGGGAAGTGAGACAAGGAGCCAGGAGCCAGGAGACAGGAGACAGAAGAAGATCAGGCATTTGCTCCTGTCTCCTGTCTCCTTCTGTCATGAGCCCTGAAACGAAGAAAAGTTTTGCAGGGTGGGGTTCACTCCACCACAGGCCGTGGTGAAGCGGCGAGGTAACCCCACCTTACGAGTTGGGCTTCTACCTGCTCGGCCGTTTCCGCTCCGGCCGCTGGAAGACGATGCTGCCGGAAACCGAAGCGGAGGGTCGACCCGCAATCCGATCCACCGTTGCAGCAGCTTCAGGAACTCTTCCACCGTCAATCCACTCTGGCGAATGATGCTTTGAAGTGTTCCGCGCTTCACATCCTTCGCGTGCATCGGCACGGTGACCATGCGCTTTCGGCCGGCGTGGAAAAGGTGAAGGTGCGACCCGCGCTGGCTGGCCTCGACGAAGCCGCTTTGCTTCAGCGCCGCGACCACCTTACGAGGATGAAGGGCCGGAAGTCGCGGCATGGTGAATGGTCAGGCAGGTTGCGGCAGGCGCACGGTGATCGGCACGATCGCGGGTTGCTCGCCGCCGGGAATCGGCTCGCCCATCTTCGCCAATGCCTCAAGGTGACCTTCGATCGCCTCGCGTGCATGAAGGATTGTCTCATCAACCGATTCGCCCTGGGTCACGCAACCCGGCAATCCCGGCACCTCGGCCCAGAACCCGGTCTCGCCGGCATCGGCGCGATGAATCACAACGCTGAAGGTTCGATCGCGACTGATGACCGCAAGCTTTTTCTGAGTGCGCTTCAACATGGCTGTAGCTTATCACAAATGTTGCCGAACCGCCGGAATACCATGGGGCGGGAAACCGAAGCCAAACGCTTCGACACCGGCGTGGCGGCAGCGGAAGTGAGAAAAGGAGTCAGTAGCCAAGAGCCAGGAGACGGGAGAGAGGAGAAGACCAGGGATTTGCTCCTGACTCCAGTGGCGTCACGCCCGCGCAGGCAGATCGCCCAGCCGCGCCGCCGCACCATCCACCCGCGGAATTTGTAGCTGCGACGCCTGCGTCGCCAATTGCCCGGTCAAATGGGCGATCTGGCGGGCAAGAAGGTCGACGTGATGGAGAACCCGGACGAGATCATCTGCAACATCGTCGGCGAAGCAATGAAGCATGTGCTCTCACCGCCCGCGAACAGGGAATCTCCAATAAGTTGCCCAAAACTGACAGGCGCGAACTCGGCGTCGAGAACATGGAAGGGTTCTACGGCTGGCCGGCGTACGAAGATCGCGGCAAAGAGAACTTGGCATAACCCGCCTCTCAACGGCATTACGTTACTCCCGTATGGCGTAAGCAGGATCGGATTCACGCCGCCGATTCCGTCCCGGTACGGCCTGAGGGTGGACGGACGGGGGCGTCTGTTGCACAATGGTCGGTCTTTCCTATGACCGACAAAAAGACCTACAAAGACACGCTGAATCTCCCCCAGACCGCCTTCGCGATGGAGGCCAAGCTTGTGCAGAACGAGCCGGCGCGCTTGAAGAAGTGGCAGGACCTGAAGCTGTACGAACTGCTGATGGTCGTTCGGAAGAATGCGCCGAAGTGGATTCTGCATGATGGCCCGCCGTTCGCGAATGGCGATATCCACATGGGGCATCTGACGAATAAGACGCTGAAGGATGTCATCCTGCGGTTCAAATCGATGCAGGGATACGCCACGCCGTACGTGCCGGGGTGGGACTGTCACGGCCTGCCGATCGAGCACAAGATCCAGGAAGAGAATAAGAAGACGTTCCGCGAACTGAGCGCGGTGGACGTGCGGAAGAAGTGCTACGAGTACGCCGAGAAGTACGCGGGCATCCAGAGCGAGCAGTTCCAGCGGCTGGGCATCCTCGGCGATTGGTCGCACCCGTACCTGACGATGAAACCGGCGTACGAAGCGAACACGCTGGAAGTGTTCGCGCAGGTGGTCGAGAACGGACTGGTCTACAAGCAGCTCAAGACCGTGCCATGGAGCATCGCCAACCAGACGGCGCTGGCGGATGCGGAACTGGAATATCAGGATGTGACGGACGAGACGGTGTTCGTCGAGTTCCCGGTCGCCAATCCCGGGGCGTTCAAGGCGAAATTTGATCTTCGCGTGAATGCGAAGGTGGCGCTGATGATCTGGACGACCACGCCCTGGACCTTGCCGGCGAATCTGGCGGTGGCGATCAACAAAGACGTGGAATACGCGCTGGTTAAATATGAGCGGAATGGCGATACGCACGTTACGGTCGTGGCGAGTGATCAGGTCACGAAGGTGTTCGCGAAGGCGGCACCCGGTAGCACGGACGTCCCGCCCGTGGCCGCAGCGGACGGGGATCACGGGCGAGACGCCCGTGCTAATAAGCTGCCCTATGAGGTCTTGCGGACGATCCAGGGTGACGCGCTGCTGGACCTGGAATACACCCACCCGTTCATCGAGCGCACCGGACGCGTGTTGCACGCCGACTACGTGACGACGACCGACGGCACGGGCCTGGTCCACACCGC
>JBBQQZ010000115.1:0-10179 GCA_038215325.1 Tepidisphaerales bacterium
TACAGATGGGCGTACTTGCCGCCTTGGGCGAGCAATTCCTGGTGCGTACCGCGCTCGATGACATTCCCCTGATCGATCACCAGGATGCAGTCGGCCCGCATGATCGTGCTCAGCCGGTGCGCGACAACGAACGTCGTGCGGCCTTTGAGCAGTTTTTCGAGCGACGCCTGCACAAGCATTTCCGTGCCGGTGTCGACGGCGCTGGTGGCCTCGTCGAGCATGAAAATGCGCGGGTCGGCCAGATACGCGCGGGTGAAGCAGATGAGCTGCCTTTGCCCAAGGGACATGTTCGCGCCGCGTTCGCCGACGTCGGTCTGCATTCCGTCTTTCAGGGACATGATCGCGTCGAGCGTGCCCAGATCCTGGGCGGCGCGGATGACGTGGGCCTCGGTGGCGTCGGGCTTGGCGTAGCGAATGTTGTCCAGCACGGTTCCGGTGAACAGATAATTGACCTGGAGAACCAGCCCCATCTGGCGGTGCAGAGAATCGCCGGTGACGCCGCGGATATCATGCCCGTCCACCAGCACCCGGCCGGTTTGCGGCTGATAGAAGCGGCTGATCAGCGAGATGATCGAGCTCTTGCCCGAGCCCGTATGGCCGACCAGTGCGAACATCTGCCCCGATTTCGCCTCGAAACTGACGTTGTGCAGCACCGGCCGATCGGGCTTGTAGCCGAAGGTGACGCCTTCAAAGGTTACGCGTCCTTCGATGCGCGGCAAGTCGGTGGCGTTGGGCTGGTCCTTCACGCCCGGCTCGGTCTCCAAAAGCGAGAACACGCGCTCCGCGCCCGCCATCGCTTGCATGAGCTGGTTATAGAAATTCCCCAGCACGATGATGGGGTTCATAAACCAGTCCCAGTACAGGTACGCCTGCACCACGCCGCCGACGCCTTTGTGCGCCATCTGCCCTGACGCGACGAGGTATCCGCCGTACACCAGAATGATCGCCCGGCCGATGTAGCGGATCAGTTCCAGCGAGGGCTGATACGTTCCGTTCAGCCTCGCGGCGGTCAGGTTGTTGCTGGTGTTGTCAACCTGTAGACGGTTGAACGTCTGTAGGTTCGGGTCCTGGCGGTTAAACGCCGTCACCACGCGCATGCCGTTGATATTTTCCGCGAGGTTCGTGCTCACCCGCGTGAAGCCTTCGCGAACCACCTGCCAACTGTGCGCCGACTTCTTAATGAAGTACCGATTGACGAAATACAGCACCGGCCCGAGCCACGCGACCGAAAGAAACAACCGCCAGTCCGTCCACAGCAGCATGGCGCCGGCGATCGCCATCGCGCTGCTCTGGATGATAATGTGCGCGATCCCCCAGACGTTGACTTCGCGCATCCCGTTGATGTCGCTGGTGCACCGGCTGATCAGCCGGCCGAGCTTGGTTTTGTCGAAGAAGCTCATGTCGAGCTTCTGCATGTGCGTGAACAACTTGCGACGAAAATCGAACTGCACCGATTCGCCGGCACGAGAGATGATCAGGATCGTCAGCCGCTGTAGGAAGACCGATGCGACGACCGTCACCATCCAGAACGCGACGATGCCGCCCAGGTGCCAGATCGCCTGCGATTCCGACAGCGTCCACGTCGGCTGTTGCCCGACGACGAGCCGGTAGAGCCATTCCACGACGCCGGCGCTCTGGCCGCGCTCTTTTTCGACGGCGTAGTCGCCGACGAAGTTCACGATCGTCCCGACGAACTGCGGGCCGAGCATGTCGAACATTACCTGCAACCAGCAAATGCTGATGCCCGCCGCGTAATGCCACTTGTAAGGCCACAGCGCCGACGCCAGCTTGCGAATCATCGGCCATTCGATCGGGCGATAGCGCGACTCCTCGTCCGTCTCCAATTCGTCCGGCTTGGACGACTTGGCAGGCTTGCGGGAGAAGATTTTTCTGAACATGGCGGTCATTGTTTTTCTTGATCCCTCTCCCATGTACTCATGGCAGAGGGTTGGGGTGAGAGGATTTCAGGGCGATTCCTCCATGTTCGTCTGTTCCTCTTGCTGGACGCTGCCCTTCGCCGCCGCGACGAGGATGGGGTCGCGGACGCGATCCATGTGGCTGGGCAGGTCGCGGGAATCGCGGACGGCGGGGACGTCTTCGTCTGTGGCGAGCTGGGCCCGCGCGATCGCGCGGTAGTGCCCGTCCTCGTTCATCAATTTTTCGTGCGTGCCCATCTGGGTGATCCGGCCGTGCTCGACGACGAGGACGAGGTCGGCGTTTTTGACGGTGCTGATGCGGTGGGCGATGACGAACGTCGTGCGCCCGAACAGCGTCAGCCGCATGCCGCGGCGGATCAGGTCCTCGGTTTCCGGGTCCACGGCGGCGGTGGCATCGTCGAGGATGAGGATGCGGGGGTTCGTGACGATCGCCCGCGCGATCGCAAGGCGTTGCCTCTGTCCGCCCGACAGGTTCGTCCCGCGCTCGCCCAGGAGGGTGTCGTAGCCTTGCGGGAGCGCTTCGATGAACTCATGCGCCTGCGCCAACCGTGCCGCCGCCTCGATCTCCCCCTGGCTGATCCCCGGGCGTCCGTACGCGATGTTGGCGGCGACGGTGTCGCTGAAGAGGTACGTTTCCTGGAAGACAAAGCTCACCTGCGTTCGCAGGCTCGACAGCTTCAGATCGCGCAGGTCGATGCCGTCGAGCAGGATGCGGCCTTCCTGGGGGTCGTAAAAGCGGGCGACCAGGTTGACCATCGACGACTTGCCCGCACCCGTCGGCCCGACCACCGCAACGATCTGCCCGCCGCCGACGCGGTAGGTGAGGTTGTGAAGGATCGGCTTTTGGGCGTCGTAGCCGAAGGTCACGTTTTCAAAAACGACTTCGCCGACGCCTTTTTTGGGCAGGTTGAGGGCGTCGTGTTTTTCGGGGACGGTGGAAGGCGCGTCGATCACTTCCCACAGGCGGCGCGCCGAGACGATCGCGTTCTGGTACTGCTCGTTGATCGTCGCCACCTGCTGCAACCGGCCAAGGATCGCGCCCATCGCTCCGCCCAGGATCATCAGATCGCCAACGCTCATGTCCGCGCCGCGCGATTTAATGATGATGATGCCCGCGACAAAAAACAGCGACAGATTGCTCGCCGACGCGATCAACCGGATCACCGGCTGAAAATTCGCCCACAGGCGCACGCGGTTCATGATCCGCTTCTGAAACTCCGTCACTGCGGCCGTGTATTTGGAGATTTCCTGGCGTTCGGTGGCGAACGCCTTTACCACGTGTACGCCGGCGATGTTCTCCGTGATGATCTGGATCGACTTGTCCTCGGCCTCCAGCACCGCGCGGGTCGCCGGCTGCACGCGCTTGCTGAACATGAGGATGTAAACCGTCCAAATCGGGATGGGCACCAGCGCCAATAGCGCCAGATACGGGCTCTTGGTCAGGATCAGCACGATATTGCCGCTGACCACCAGGATGATTTCCAGCGTCATCAGCACCGCCGTCTGCACGAAGGCGCGGACGTTTTGCAGGTCCGAGAGGGCGCGGTTGATGAGCTGGCCGGAACTGATGTTGTCGTGGAAGCCAAAGCCGACGCGCTGGAGCTTGTCGTACACCGCTTCGCGGATGCAAAAGACCATCCCCATGCTGAACTTGCTGACCTGCACTTCGCGCATGTACCGCATGATCGCCAGCCCGATCACGCAGCCGATCATCATAATCACCAGCAGGCGAAGGCGCAGGGCTTCGATATGGTTGCTGAAAAACCACTTGCGAATCCCCCCGGTCGCAGCCAGCGGGTCGACGTGTTGTCCGATCGCCTTGATATGGTTGATCGTGTCGCCGGTGAGCTTGAGCGTATAAATCTCAATCGCCACCGCCACCGACAAAAACAGCGCCGCGACGAAGGCGAGTTTCCAGACCGGGCGAAGAAACTGGAACATCCACGCGAGCAGCGTTCGGTTCGTCACCGACGGCTTGGCGTATTCCAGTGCGACCTGCACTTCCTTGTGCGGGTCTGTCTTCGCTATGAGCTGACTCACGATA
The DNA here is from genome assembly GCA_038215325.1 of Tepidisphaerales bacterium. Classification (GTDB taxonomy): domain Bacteria; phylum Planctomycetota; class Phycisphaerae; order Tepidisphaerales; family Tepidisphaeraceae; genus BPJO01. The sequence goes on from JBBQQZ010000115.1 coordinate 3,982, forward strand.
TAAGGGGCAAACGGTAACCTGTCATTACGCCCCGTCAATCGGGAGGACGCAAATTTGGCCGAGGGTGTCGGGCGGGCAGATTTGCGTCACGCAGCGGTTTGGCATACATTACGTGGCTCGCCTGTTGGTCGGACAGTCCGATCAAAAGGCGAAAAACGTACCGGATCATGCCTCAGAACCATGATCCGGGCGATCCGCTTCCGCCTGCCGGAAGCCTGTTCTGAGGAGATTGCTCATGGCCCGTTATACCGGACCGAAGGTCCGCCTGTCTCGTCGTGTCGGCGTTCCGATTGCCGACGTACCCAAGCACACTGGCGAAGAACTCACCCTCCCGGGCATGCACGGCTATCGCGGCCGTCGCAATACGGAATATGGCGTGCGTCTGGCGGAAAAGCAGAAGCTGAAGTTCCACTACGGCGTGCTCGAAAAGCAGTTTCGCCGCTTTCTGGGCATCGCCCAGACCAGCAAGGGCAACACGGGTAACGTGCTGCTGCAATTGCTGGAGCGTCGGCTCGATAACGTGATTCGTCGTCTGGGCGTCGGCAAGACCATCTGGGCAACCCGCCAGATCGTCGCCCACGGCCACGTTCTGGTGAACGGCCGCAAGACCGACATCGCCAGCTACCTGGTCGAACCCGGCATGACCATCACGTTCAAAGAAAAGACCCACAAGCTCATCCGCGACAACATGGAACAAATGGCCGGCCACTCCGTCCCCGCATGGATCGAGTGGAACCCGGCCCAACTGACCGCCAAAGTCAACGGCAACCCCACCCCCAGCGACGTGCCGTTCGAAGTCAACATGAACCTGATTATCGAATTCTATCGCTGATAGATTTTGCTGGTATAAGTTCTCACCGCATACGATGAGAGAAGAAGGCCGCGCCTCACCCACGGGCGCGGCTTTCTCTTTTTGATCTTCCGCTTCCTTCTGGGGGGAGTCGGGACGCTTGCCACTCGCCGGCGTTCGCCGATCTACGCCACGCCCTTTCGCCGAGGCTTGGCACCCGAGCGCGTAAAGGACCGTCCACATCGACCCGATTATAGCATCTGACCTATGGGATGCGAGCGCGGTTTCAAAGGTTGAAGGACTTAAAAGGATGGAATTGTCTTGTTATACTTCCGGTCATGCAACCGACCCGCTTCGATCTGACGCAAAACGACATCCCCACCCACTGGTACAACGTGCTTGCCGACGTCAACGTCGCGCCCGCGCCGCCGCTGCATCCGGGGACGAAGCAGCCTGCCAGCGCCGACGACATGACCGGCATCTTCCCGATGAACATCGTCGAGCAGGAGATGACCACCGAGCCGTACATCGAAATCCCCGAACCTGTCCGCCAGGCCTACGCGCTCTGGCGGCCGACGCCTCTGCTGCGCGCGATTCGCCTGGAGCAGGTGCTCGATACGCCCGCGCACATCTACTACAAGTACGAAGGCGCCAGTCCGGCGGGCAGTCATAAGCCCAATAGCGCGGTCCCGCAGGCGTACTACAACAAACTCGCCGGCACCAAACGCCTCGCGACCGAAACCGGCGCGGGGCAGTGGGGGTCGTCGCTGGCGATGGCGTGTTCGATGTTCGGGCTTGAGTGCTGTGTCTACATGGTGAAAGTCTCGTTCGAGCAGAAACCGTACCGCAAGATGCTGATGCAGACCTGGGGCGCGACCGTCCACGCCAGCCCCAGCACCAAGACCGAGTTCGGCCGTAAGGTGCTGAGTGAAGATCCGGACTGCAACGGCTCGCTCGGCATCGCGATCTCCGAAGCCATCGAAGACACCGTCCACACGCCCAACACGAAGTACGCCCTCGGCAGCGTGCTGAACCACGTCTGCCTCCATCAGAGCGTGATCGGGACCGAGTCGCTCAAGCAGATGGAACTGGCAGGCGAATATCCCGACGTCGTCATCGGCTGCACCGGCGGGGGCAGCAACTTCGCGGGCATCGCGTTCCCGTTCGTGCGCGAGAACCTGAAAAACGGCCGCAAGACGCGGATCGTCGGCGTCGAGCCGAGCATCTGCCCGTCGCTCACCAAAGGCGAATTCCGCTACGACTTCGGCGACACCGCCGAGATGACCCCGCTGATGAAAATGTACACGCTCGGCCATACGTTCATGCCGCCGGCCATCCACGCCGGCGGCCTGCGCTACCACGGTATGTCCCCGGCGGTGTCGCACATTCATAGCCTCGGGCTCATGGAAGCCGTCGCCTACGACCAAACCCAGGTCTTCAACGCCGCATTGCAGTTCGCCCGCGCCGAGGGAATGATTCCCGCGCCCGAATCCAGCCACGCCGTCCGCGCCGCAATCGACGAAGCGATCGACGCCCGCAACAAAAACGAAAAACGCGTCATCCTCTTCAATCTCTCCGGCCACGGCCTCATGGACATGTCCGCGTATGACGCATTCCTGGCCGGAAAATTCGAATGACCCGGGCATGATCGCATGGCTAGAATTGGTTCATGCGGACGATTATCCTCAGCCTTCTGATCGGTTCGATCACACTCGCGCAAGACCGCGTCCTTTTCATCCGCGGCGGCGACGGGACGGGTGGCGTGGTCGAAGCGACCAACCGCGCCGAGCGCACCGAGCAACTGGCGGATATCATCAACACGAGCGAATCGCGCGGAAACCACGGCTGGGCGACGCTCGCCAAAACGCTCGGCGCGAATGGTTTCGAACTCGAGCAGGCGCTCGAAGGCCCGGAGGAAAAGCCCGCGCCCATTGAGCTCGATAAGCAGAATTTATCGCACTACGCGATCATCGTCTTCGGTTCCAACAACGCGACGTACACCGACGCGCAGGTGGACGCCTTCTGGAAATACATCCGCGCCGGCGGATCGGCGCTGTTCATCAGCGACGCCAATTTCGGCAACACCTGGCAGGCGGCGCCGAACAGCGACCAAAAGCTGCTTGCTCGCAGTGGCGTGATCGTCAATCAGGACCACGGCACCTACACCGTCGAGCGCGGCAAAGCCGACTACATCGCACCCGACCATCCGATTCTCAAGAACGTGGGCAAATTCGATGGCGAAGGCGTGTCGCCGGTGCAAATGCCGGAGAAAGCGCCGGACGGATTCACGGTCACGCAGATCGCCCGCGCCAAGGGCAAGACGCGTATCAACGACGGCTCGAAGCAAGGCACCGAACGCGACGTCACGCCGCGCGATTCATCGCTGCTCGTCATCGAGCACGGCCACGGCCGGGTCGCATGTCACTTTGATCGCAATACGTTCTTCAACGTCAACGGCGCGGGAACGAGCATCGAACGGCACGACAATAAGCGCTACGCGATTAACCTATTCGGCTGGCTGGCGCGAAGGCCGTAGAAAAGTTCGCAGGGTGCGGTTCTTAAGCCCTTTTCAGTTTCCTCGCGACGCGCCAGATCCGCCGGACGACGGTCACGGCGCTGCCGACCAGGATGATCCAGAGCGCCCAGGTCGCGGCCTGGTGGTTCTGCACCCACACGCTCACGCCGCACGCGAGGGCGCACAGCGTTGTGACGAACATCCGCTGCTGTTTCGCCATCGGGCCGGCGAAATCGGCGCCCGCGCCGGCGGCCTTGCCCACCGAGCGCACGCACGCGGTCATCATCGCCATCAGCGCCGCGAGGTATCCGAGTTCCACATTTCCCCCGGCCGCGAAACCCAGGCCGATGATCGTGAAACTGTCGCTCACGCGGTCGGGCAGTTCGTTGTACAGCTCGCCGACTTTCGACTGTTTGCCCGACCCGATCGCCACCATCCCGTCCAGCAGATTGCACACCAGCCTCGCCTGCACGAGCAGCACCGCCGCGATCCAAAGCACACGCTGCCCAATGCCATGCGTCTGCGCCGTCCCCCACAGCGTCACGCCCGCGCCGATTCCGCAGATCATTCCCACCACGGAAATCCCGTTCGGCGACGCATCCCACTTCACCAATCGCGCCGCGAACTTCTGAAACACCGGCTTCTGCCGCGACTTCAGCGGGCGACGATCGGCTTCAATATCGGTCATGCGGGTCTGCCTTTGCTCGACATCGGATTTCACCACTGAGGCACGGAGACACTGAGAAATGCGGAAGAGTTGGAACCGCAGATTGCGCAGATGACGCAGATTAAGAGAATGTATTCACAATCTGCGCGATTTGCGTAATCTGCGGTTCTCTACTTTCTCCGCGCCGCCGTGCCTCCGTGGTGAATCCCATTCGCTGCTACCACGAACCATCATCCGTCTTCTGCAAAAACGTAAAAAAGCACATCTGCTCCACGCCTTCGCGTAGTCCGCGGAGGAGGAAGAGTTTGTAGAACCACGCGCGGTCCTGTTCTGTCGGTTCGTCCGGAGGCGTCGAGGCGCGGCCGACCAGGTCCGCGGGGGGGATCGCCATCACGTGCTCCGTCAGGTACAGAATGTCCAGCTCGTCGGCCGTCTGGGTCGACAGCACGAAGATGCCGTGCTTGCGGATCGGTTCACGCAGATAACGCTCGGGCATCTTCACGTCCATCGCGTCGAGGATTTCCAGATATTTCGTGATCTTCGGGTCATTCTTCCACTCCTTGGCGGATCGTTCCTCGGCGCGGTACGAGCCTAGCGCGGCGTCGAAATGCGCCTGCAGCCGCTCGTAAAACGCCTCCACCTCGTCCCCCTCCAGCCACCGCACGATCATCACCTCGCCCGGCCGACGATGGATGTGGTAGTCGTTGGTCGATAGCTCCTTCTCACGAAACAGGTTCAGCACGTCCGCCGCATCGTTTGCGGCTTCGATCGGGATCACCGGGCTGTCCGCCGGCTTCGCCTTCTCCAGCTTCGCGACCGCCCGCTGCACTTGGCGCGCGATATCCACATCCAGCCTGGGTCGCAGCTGCGCCTCCCACTTCCGCACCCCCTCAAACACCGCCGCGATCTCAGCGTGTACGCGAAACTGGTTCGACTGCTCCAGCGCCTTGGCGGCCGGATCAAAACTGCGCTCTTCGGGGATGTCCCGGGGTTCTTCTTCCATCAAGGTCAGAGCATAACGGAATGCCAACAACTCAGAAACGACCCGACAATCGCCGCAGCGATTGTGCTACATTTGCTACATCCCCTGATTCTCAAGGGCCATCGGCCGCACAAGCACTTACGATCCGCCGCGCTGAAAAACCGATGTAGCATGCTACATTCGGGGTGCTTCAATTTCTTCAACTGCCAAACAGCACACCCGCGCAACCGGCGCGCGGGCTCTCCATATAGACTCGCCGCGCTGCGCATTTGTCACGACAAACGCGCAGCGCAGCGAAAAAAAAATCGCAAAAACCGGATCCACGAATCCGCACGAATCGACACGAATGGCAGAAAGAGGGTTAGCCACCGATGGGGCACCGATGCACACCGATGAAGAACCGGGCCCTGATTTTATCGGTGTGCATCGAGTGTGCATCGGTGTAGATCGGTGGCCCATTCTGCCTTTCCGATTCGTGTCGATTCGTGCAAATTCGTGGATTCTCCCTCCGTGTTTCCGTGCCTCGGTGGTGAATCCTCGACGCATTCACGGGTCGATCCGCTCGTTGGCGGGGGCAATACGCGGACACGACCAACTTCAACCACGCTCCGTCCTTCGGAAGTCCGTCATCGCGAGGCGACTGATTCCATAGCCGCAGGTCTACCACCTGCGCGTGTTCGGTTTCCGGGTGCAACTGCCCGTTCGGCAGACGCGCACCGCGTAGCGATGCGGCTACTGGTTTCGCGAGGGCTACTGGCTTCGCGCGGGGCTCCGGTTCGGTAGCCGCAGGTCTACGACCTGCGCGTCTTGGGGTTTCCGGGCGCAACCGTCCGTTCGGAAGACGCGCATCGCGTAGCGATGCGGCTACTGGCTTCGCGCGGGGCTCCGGTTTGGTAGCCGCCGGTCTACGACCTGCGCGTCTTGGGTTTCCGGGGGCAACCGCCCGTTCGGCAGACGCGGATCGCGTAGCGATGCGGCTACTTCAACTGCCCTTCTGGCGATCGGCGTACATCTTCCGTGTTCGCGCGGCAGAGGGTGAAGGGGATAGCCGGGCGTCCAAAATTGGGTTTTGGCGGTTTGCGTTGGGTGGGCCTCGCCTCGTCCCACTTCTATGGGTACTTGCGAGAGGGGAGAATGTCGGATGCGGTTGCTGGGGGCAACGCGTCAATTTTCATTCCCGCATTGGCACCGTTTCTGCTATAAATCCCCACCCGGCTTTACGCGCCTACGGTCTCGCCGGGGTT
>JBBQQZ010000116.1:0-10132 GCA_038215325.1 Tepidisphaerales bacterium
GTACTACAACGGCGCGTACTACCCCAGCGGTCGGTACTACTACGACCACGGCCACTCCAACTACCGCTACAACCGCAATCGACCGGACACGTCGTATCGGCGGCATGAAGACAACGATCGTGACCGCAATCGCGACCAGCAACGCAGCGACAACGACAACATCCGTGTCCCCGAAGATCGCTCGATCGAACGCCGCGAACGACCCGCCGAACGCACCGACACCGTCGATCGGCCACGCGATACGGTTCGCGATGTCGAACGATCGCGAGAACGCGAAGCCGAGCGGGATCGTGACCAGCAGCGGAATGATTCGCGCCGTGCCGCGGAGCCGGATCGCAAGCCGGAGAGTCCGCGCGTCGATCCGCGTATCCCGAGAGAAACCCGCCCGGAGGCGAAGCCTCAGCCCCCGCGTTCCGATCCCCGCACCAACCGCTCTGAGCGCGGCGACGACTCGGGCGGCGAACGCATGCGAACACGCTGATGCGCTCATCACTTGCCTTGTAGCCGCGACGCCCGCGGTGCCCATCCTTGCGCGCCCGGGAAATGGGCGACGCAGGCGTCGCGGCTACAGGGGACAAGACCAGCCCCGCCCGCTACACTCCCCCGTTCGATGTCGACCGCGTTACGTTACGACCTGCTTAACACCGACCCCCAAACCCGCGCCCGGCGCGGGCGGGTGACGACGTTGCACGGGTCGTTTGAGACGCCGGCGTTCATGCCGGTGGGGACGCAGGGCACCGTTAAAGGCATACTGCCAGACCACTTACGCGAATCCGGCGCCGAGTGCATTCTGGGTAATACTTATCACCTGATGCTGCGCCCGGGGGAGAAAACGGTCGCGGCGCTGGGGGATTTGCACGGGTTCATGGCGTGGAAAGGCCCGATTCTGACTGATTCCGGCGGTTTCCAGGTCTTTTCGCTGGCGGATGTCAACAAAATCACGGACGAAGGCGTGACGTTTAAGTCGCACATCGACGGGGCGATGCATCATCTGACGCCGACGCGGTCGATCCAGATCCAGAACGATCTGGGGGCGGACATCATCATGTGCTTCGACCAGTGCCCGCCGGGGCAGGCGCCGATCGAGGACCAGCTCCGGGCGCTGGATCGCACGCTCCGGTGGGCCGAGGTGTGCGTTGAGGCGCACGCGAGAAAAAACGAACAGTCGCTTTTCGGCATCGTGCAAGGCGGGACGCACTTGGATTTACGCGCAAAATGTGCCGAGGCGCTCATCAAGCTCGATTTCCCGGGTTACGCGCTGGGCGGATTAGCGGTTGGGGAGGGGTTTGAGGCGATGAAAAGCGTGCTCGAACACGCCACGCCGTTGCTACCCGAAAAGAAGCCTCGATATCTCATGGGCGTGGGTTTTCCGAGAGATATTGTCGAGGCGGTCCGTCATGGGATAGACATGTTTGACTGCGTCATGCCCACCCGCAACGGCCGCAATGCGTACGCGTTTACAATGGACGGGGCGATCCGCATCCGCAACGCCCAATACGCCCGCGATCCAGGCCCGATCGAGGCCGGTTGCGACTGCTACGCCTGCCGCACGTTTACCCGCGGCGCGATCCGACACTACTTTTTTGCTGCCGAGATGCTTGGCCCCATGCTCGTGAGCCTGCATAATACGCGGTTCTACCAGCGGTTGATGGCGGACATCCGCGCGTCGATCGAGGCCGGCACGTTTGCCGACTTCATCGCCAGCGACCCCCGATCGAAGCTGGGACCGAGAGTGAATGCCGATTGACGCTTTTGTTTGACACGTAACTTCGATACTGAATGGAGATCTGCCTTGTTTGATATTCTCGCCCAAGATTCCGGTTCCCAGGGTGGCGGCGGCAGCAGCATGCTGATGTTCGCGCCGCTGATCCTGCTGGTCGTCGTTTATTTCGTGCTGCTCGTCCTGCCCAAGCGCAAGCAGGAGAAGCAGCGTCAGTCGATGCTCGACAACCTGAAGAAAGGCGACCGCGTCCAGACCATCGGCGGTTGTCTGGGGACGGTCGTCTCCAGTGACGCCACTGAAGTGCTGGTGAAGGTGGACGAAACCAACAACACCAAGCTCCGCTTCACTCGCTCGGCGATCCATAAGGTCGTCGCGGATGAGAAGAAGATCGAAAGTAAGTAATCAGCAATCAGGGGCAAGGGGCAAGTGGAACTGCCTTCGCTTGCCCCTTGCCCCTAAGCACTTGCACCTGCTCTCCCATGCCAACCAACTACACCAACCGCGTCGTCACCATCCTTGCCCTGCTGTGGATCGCCGTGTCGGCGATTTACCCACGGGTGCCGGGGTCGCTGTTCTGGCTCTTCAACCCGCGCGGCGAAATCTCGTTCAAGGACAATCTCAAGCCCGGCATCGACATGGTCGGCGGGACGAGCATGACCTACGAGATCAAGCAAGGCGAAGGTGCCCTGCCCGACTCGACGCTGTCGGAGAATGTCGCGACGGCGCTGAAGAAGCGCGTTGACCCGCAAGGCGTTCGGAACCTGATCTGGCGTCCGCAAGGCCCGACGCGCCTGGAAATCCAGATGCCCATGAGCCGCCAGAACGACCAGGCCGCCGCGGCGCAGAAGGGGTATTTGGATGCCAAGAACGCGCTGGACGGCACGAACGTGCGCGTCGGTGCGGTGATCAACGACTTGGAGACCAAATCCGGCGAGGCCCGTGACGCGAAGGTGAAGTCCTACGTCAGCGATTCCACCGCCCGCCAGGCGATATTGCCCCAGCTTGTCGAAGCGGTCGATGCGTTGACCCAGGCCCGCCAGGACAAGAACGCCGCCGCTGCCGCCGCGGCGCGGTTGAAGATGGAGCCGCTCCAGAAGCAGCTCGAAGACACGAATCTTGAAATCTCCTCGGTCGAAAGCGCGCTAGAGGCCAAGGCGGACGTTCGGCTGGGGGCGTTGAAGAAGATGCGCGACGACGCGAAGGATTTCCCTGCGCGTCTGGCTGCCATCGACGCGTTTGAGAAGGCTTACGCCGCGTGGGTGCCCCTGCGAGGGAAGGTGGACGACGTCGATCAGTTGAAGCGTGATCTGGCGGGTTCGGGCGTGCTGAGCTTCCACATCATGGTCCGCCCGCAGGACCCGGAATATGCGCCGATGGCCGAGCGCCTGCGCACCGAAGGCCCGCGTCCCAAGCCCGGTGACGTCGCGCGCTGGTACCCGGTCGACAAGGCCGGCGACACCGCACCGGGGTTTGAGATCCCTTATCAAGACAAGAGTTACGTTCTGCTCTATACCGACACCGCCCGCTCGATGATGAACATCGACGGCCGTCCGCATTGGGGTTTGAACGGGGCCCGGCGTCAGCAGGATGACAACGGTCAGCGCGCGGTCGGCTTCGAATTCGACGCCGCCGGCGCCCAGATGTTCGGCCGACTCACCGGCGACCACGTCCGCACGGCGACCGAACTTTACTACCTCGCGGTCGTCCTCAACGAGCGCGTCTACACCGCGCCAACCCTGCCCGACAAGCCCATCTACGGCAATGGCATCATCACGTCGCGCGGAGGTTATTCCGAGCGAGATCAGAACTACCTCATTAGCACGCTCTCCGCAGGCGCGTTGCCCGCGCAGTTGACCGACGAGCCGATCAGCGTCATCACCGTCGGCCCGCAGCTCGGTGCAGACAACCTCCGCGCCGGCCTGCTATCGTGCGTGGCTGGACTGGTCATCTGCGCGATCTTCCTCGTCTCGTACTACTACTTATCCGGCATCGTGGCGTTCTTCGCGGTGCTGATTAACCTGGTTCTGATTCTCGGCTCGATGGCGCTCATTAACGCCACGTTCACGCTCCCCGGCGTCGCGGGTATCGTGCTATCGGTGGCGATGGCGGTTGACGCCAACGTGCTGATCTACGAACGCTTGCGTGAAGAACAGGCCCGCGGGCTGTCGCTGAAGATGGCGCTGCGAAACGCCTACGACCGCGCTTTCAGCGCGATCTTCGACGGCCAGCTCACCACCGCCATCACCAGCTTGTTCCTGTTCATCTTCGGCTCCGAAGAAGTCCGCGGGTTCGGTTTGACGCTGCTGATCGGTATCGCCACCAGCTTGTTCACGGCACTGTTCGTCACCCGCACGATCTTCGGCATCCTCGTCGAAAAGTTCGGCGTGACCGACCTCTCCAGTCTCCCGCGCACGTTCCCACGATGGAACGAAATGCTCACGCCCAAGATCGACTGGGTCGGCAAGGCGTGGCTGTGCGGCATCGTGAGTTGGGCGTTCGTCGCCGTGGGTTGCGGTTTGTTCATGATCAAATTCAATGCCGGTGAAGCGCTGGACATTGAATTCTCCGGTGGCACGAGCGTGCGCGTGGCGGTGAAGCCGGGAACGAACCTTGACCGCGAAAAGATGCAGGAGATCGTTGACGCCAAGAGCAAGGTGCTCGGCCAGAAATTCGCGTCGCCGCGCGTAGTCGCGGTGGGCGGACAGGGCACACAGTTTGATATTTCGACTCCCACCAGCAACACCCGGGACGTGCAGGCCGCCGTCATCGAGGCATTGGGCGACAAGCTGGATATCGCCCAGCCCAGTACTTTCCGCTATGGCGATCAGGCGCTGGACGGCGCGATGGACATGGCGGTCTTCCCGATCGAAAATGCCCAGACCCGAATCGAAGGCGCGACCGCCGACCAGTTGGCGGGGCACCTCGGTGGAGTGGCGGTGGTGCTGACGAACATCGAGCCGCCTTTGTCCGATCAGGACATGCAGGCCCGCATCGACCAGCGACTGCTCCAGGAACCCGAAGCAACGCGACCCGCGAGGCACGAGGTACACGCCTCGGCCGACGGACGGTTCGCGGTCGTCCTGCTGAGCGACTCTCGTTACGTGTATAACCCGTCGGACAGCAACGCCTTGCAGCAGTGGCGCGGCAGTCTGGCGTCGTCGTCGTGGGCAATCGTCAAAGAATCGATCACCAATCCGCCGCAACTGAAAGGCGTGACGAGCTTTAACGCCCAAGTCGCCGACGAAGCGAAGTGGAACACGTTCGTTGCGTTATCGATGTCGATTTTGGGCATCATGGCTTATATCTGGATTCGATTCGGCAACTTCAAATACGGCACGGCCACGGTGGTGGCGTGTCTTCACGACGGCTTGTTCGTTCTGGCGGCGGTGGGGTACACCCATTACCTGGGGCAAATTGGGTTCTTCGAGAACGTGCTGATGATCAAGGCATTCCGCATCGACCTGACGCTGGTGGCCGCAATTTTGACGGTCATTGGCTACTCGATGAACGACACGGTTGTGGTATTTGACCGCATCCGCGAGAACCGCGGGAAGTTCGGCGTATTGAGCCGACAGGTGGTAAATGACTCCATTAATCAGACGCTTAGCCGAACCTTGCTGACCGGCGGTACGTCGATCGGCATCCTCGGCGTGATGTATGTTATCGGTGGCGACGGAATTCACGCCTTTACATTCGCGATGCTGCTTGGCATTATTGTTGGAACTTATTCGTCGATGGTGATCGCTGCACCGTTGCTGCTGGTTGGGAAGACGGTTGACGAACCGCTGCCTGTCCGAACGCGGGTGAAGCCTCAGGTCGCCGGATAAGGGGCACAAATCTGGGAAGAAACGAATTCGATCGCGCTGCAATGGCGATCGACGTCCGCGGTACCTTGCGGGTTGTCATGGATGACGGCTCTCATCCGCTCGCCATAGGCCGGACGCACACATCAATGCATGGGAAGGAGTCCCAATGCTCGTCGTTCGTAAAGAAATCAAACTTGGTCTCGGGATCACGGCCGCCGTTGTTGGCGTTGCGGTGGTGTACGGAGGCATGGCGCTGCTTAGCAGCGGCGGCAGCTCCGGAACGCTCGCGCAGCCCGGTTCGGGCGAAACCCTCGTCGTCGACGCCGCCTCGATCAATTCGCTAGACGAAGCCGTTCCCGGCCTGCCGCCGGCGGAAGGTTCGTCGGCGGATGTCGCGTCGGTCAGGCCGCCGATCAATACCGATCCGTTCGCCGAAACCGCGCGCACCGATGGTGCCCCCACTACCGACCGCTGGGCGACCGCCTGGAACACCGGCCGGGTCAGCAACGAGATCGCGCCCGCCCGCGAAGCGGTGCCGAACAATCCGCTGCTGAGCGGCATCGACAAGCCGATTCGCACGCCCGTCCCGAACTTCCCCGGCGTCAGTCCCGATACCGGCAACGCCGCTTCAGCACCCGCGGGCAAGTACAAGATCCAGTCCGGCGACACGTTCTCCAGGATCGCCGCCAAGTTGTACAACGACCGCAACCTTTACCAGGTGATCGAGAAGGCGAACCCCGGGGTCAACCCGAGCAAGCTGAAGATCGGGCAGGAGATCAACGTCCCGGCGGCTCCGCCGGCGTCGTCGAGCACCGCCTCGGCGCGCGACGCCCTCACCCCGCCGGCCCCGGCGATCACCGGTGCGCTCGACGCGTCTCGCCAGTACCGCATCCAGCCCGGCGACACGCTCCACAAGATCAGCCAGAAGCTGTACGGCAAGACCAAGTTCTGGGCCGCGCTTTACGACGCCAACAAATCAGCAATTGGCCCCGACGCCGGCAAGCTGAGAGTCGGCACCATCCTGGCGCTGCCCCACGTTCCGTCGGCAGATTAAGGTCGAGTGCTGTTGCTCAGGCGTGTATGATTGCGCGAATGAAGTTCGAACGCATTACCATCGATCCGGCGCGAATGAACGGCCAGCCGTGCATCCGCGACACACGGCTCACGGTTCGGCGTGTTCTTGAGTTGATCGAGATCTACGCCGACCGTGGCGAACTCTTTCGCGAATTCCCGGAACTGACGCCTGAAGACATCGAGCAAACCCTTGCGTTCGCCCGATCCCAACTGCCTGATCGCACCGCCGACATGGTGGAGCTGGCGTGAAACTGTTGCTGGACAACGGGCTTCCTCGGTCCACGGTCGGCCTCCTGAATGATCTCGGCTACGACGTGCATCACGTTGGCGACAGGGGGCTTGCCGGCGCCTCGGATGTGACGATTCTGGACGTCGCCGCGAGCGAGGGGCGCGTCGTCGTTACGCTCGACGCCGATTTTCACACGCTGCTGGCGCTTGCGGGTTCAAACTCTCCATCTGTCATGCGAATAAGGATCGAGGGCCTCAAATCGGGTGAGTTGAGCTTGCTGATTGATGCGGTCCTCCGCCAGTTTGAGGTTGAAGTTTCCGGCGGGGTTGCCATTTCCGTCTCGCGGCACCGGGCGAGTTGCCGCGCGCTGCCGCTCGGATAACGCATCTTTTATCGGACCGCTCTGGCCCGTTGTCCGCCCGCGCGTCTTCCCTTGACCCGCCGCGCCGGATAGGGCGAAATCGGGTAGACTGCTGCGTCCTGAGAAGCCATGACTGTTGCCACTGAAACCGCTATCGAATCGACCGCGACGCCCTCCCCGGGTGGCCGCAAACGCGTGGCCGTGCCTGTGACCAACCGGGTGCGGCGAGACGGAAAGTTCTTTCGCCTTGGCGAAGATAAATTTTTCGTCAAAGGCGTCACCTACGGCCCGTTTGAGAAGAACTCGCTCGGCGAGCAGTACCCCGAACCCGAGCAGGTTCGTCGCGATTTCACGCAGATCATCGACCTGGGCGCCAACTGCGTTCGCGTCTACTGGACGCCGAGTAAGTGGTTTCTGGATATCGCGCACGAAGTGGGGCTGAAGGTCTTCGTCGACGTCCCCTGGCCGAAGAACTTGACGTTCATCGGCAATGAAGAGGTGATGGACCAGGCCCGCGCCGCCGTCCGCAACGCGGCCGTGGCGTGTGGGAACCATCCGGCGACGTTCGCGATCAGCGTCGTCAACGAATTGCCCGCCGACATTGTGCGCTTCGTCGGGCACAAGCCGATCGTCGATTTCATCGACCACCTCATCGACATCGTTCACGCCGAGGCCCCCGACTGCCTGGCCACCTTCGCCAACTACCCGACCACCGAATACCTGAACCCGCGCAAGGTCGATTTCCTCAGCTTCAACGTCTACCTCCACAAGGAACAGGTCTTCCGCAACTACCTGGCGCGGTTGCAGATGATCGCCGGCGACAAGCCGCTGATGCTCGGCGAATACGGGATCGATACACAACGAGAAAAGACCGAGGACCAGCAGGCTGAAATTCTCAGCACGCACGTGCGCTGCGTGTTCGATGAAGGCCTGGCCGGCACATTCATCTTCAGCTACACCGACGACTGGTACACCGGCGGCATGCACATCACCGACTGGTCGTTCGGGCTGGTGCGGCGCGACCGCTCGCCGAAGCCGTCGTTCCACGCAGTGAAAAATCTGTTCGACAAAGTCCCGCAGGTGAGCGACGAAACGCTGCCGAAAATCAGCGTCATTATTTGCAGTTACAACGGCGCGAGCACGATCGAATCGTGCCTCGCGTCGATGCAGAAGATTCGCTACCCCGGCGAAGTCGAGGTCATTTTTGTCGACGACGGATCGAAGGACAACACGCAGGAAATCGTCGCCAAGTTCCCGACGGTGGTGAACATCCAGCAGAAGAACATGGGGTTGAGCTACGCCCGCAACGTCGGCATGCACGCCGCGACGGGCGAGATCATCGTCTACACTGACAGCGACTGTGAAGCCGATGAAGACTGGCTGTATTACATCGCGCTGGCGCTGACGCGGAGCAATCACATCGGCATGGGCGGGCCGAACCTGATCCCGGACGAGGGAAGCTGGGTGGCGGACTGCGTGGGATTAAGTCCCGGCGGGCCGACGCACGTGATGATCGACGACCGCACCGCCGAGCACGTGCCGGGCTGCAATATGGCGTTTTACCGCTGGGCGGCGATCGAAGTCGAAGGCTTCGACAGCCAGTTCCGCAGCGCCGGCGACGACGTCGATTTCATCTGGAGACTTCAGCAGCGCGGCTATTCGATCGGCTTCGCGCCCGCGGCGCAGGTGTGGCATTATCGGCGGAATAGTGTCGAGGCTTATCTGAAACAGCAGCGCGGCTACGGCACGGCCGAGGCGCTGTTGAAGTACAAGCACCCGGACCACTTCAATACGCTGGGCGCAAGCTTCTGGCGCGGCAAGATTTACGGCGGGGAAGACATCGGCGTGAAGATCGGGTCGGACGTGATCTATCACGGCGTATTCGGCACCGGTTTGTTCCAGACCATCTATCGCAAGCCCGTCAGCATGATGGCGGCGATGATGATGAGCATCGAATGGCATCTTCTCTGGGCGTTCATCGTCTTCCTGGGCCTGGCGATTCCGCAATTGTTTGTCGTCGCGCTGGTGATGGCGGCGACGCCGGTGGTGCTGGCGATGATCGCGGCGTACCAGGCACCGATGCCTAAACACCAGTCGTTCTGGTCGCGTCCTTTGATTGCGTATCTTCATTGGCAACAGCCGATCACGCGCGGCTGGGCCCGCTACGCCGTCCGCCTGCGCGCGAAGGTGATGACGCTGAAGCCTGGCAAGCGCACGCGCCGCGAATTGCCGTTCGATCCGTCGATGCCCGGCGTACTGCGGTACTGGAGCAAGAGCCACGAACGCCTGCACCTGCTCGAAGCGATCGCGAAGGAAGCGTCGAGCCAAGGCTGGCGCATTCGCACCGACAGCGGCTGGCAAGGCTGGGACATGGAAATTTACGGCAGTCGCTACGTGAAGGTGCGTCTGTCGAGCGCCACCGAAATCCACGGCGGCGGGGCGATGCTCACGCGGCTGCGTGTGCAGCCGATGATGAGCAAGTTCTGCCAGGTGCTAACGATCGGCATGTGTATGCTATCGGGGCTGTTGATCTGGCACTTGTGGCCGTTCTCACGCCCGTCGGCGCTGATCCCGGTTGTGATGGCGGCGCTGTATTTGGCCAATCGCGTGCGCGTGGTGAAGCCGGTGTTGCAATTGATTGACGACAGTGCCGAGAAGCTGGGCTTCGTCGCGGTCCCGCGTAAGCAGGCGGGCAGCCAGATGATGCAGGACGCCCCCGAACAGAAAAAACCCGACCCCGGCCCGGCCGAGGTTTCGGCGCATGCGGTGATGCCGCAATAGAACTCCCTCTCCCGTGTACTCACGGGAGAGGGCCGGGGTGAGGGCCTTCGCGCGAACGGCCCTCTCCCCAACCCTCTCCCATGAGTACATGGGAGAGGGGGAAAGACGAAAGACCCGATGAACCTCTACTGGCGAGCCCTCAGCTACTACAAAGGCGA
>JBBQQZ010000117.1:0-10130 GCA_038215325.1 Tepidisphaerales bacterium
TGATAGTGCTTGGCGAGGGTTTCCCAGTCGAACTGGTCGCTGAAGGCTTCGGTCTTGTTCCTCAGCTCGATCCGCTGGCGGCGGTTGAGGGAGGCGAAATACATCATGTAGTCCGCCAGCTCGTCGGCGGCTTGCTCGAAAGTTTTGTAGCGGCGGTGGACGACCGTGATGCCGTGCTCGTGCGGGCGATCGATGTGCTCTTTCACGTAGCTGCCGAAGCCCGACAGGTCGGTCGTCACCGAAGGCACGCCCGACGCGATGCACTCCATCGGCGTGTAGCCCCACGGCTCGTAGTAGCTCGGGAAGACGCCCAAGTGACACCCGCGCACGAACTGCTCGTAATCCAGACCCAACAGCGGACTGGTTGCGTTGACGAACTGCGGATGGAAGACCACCTTCACCGGATCGTCGGCGGCATTGAGCAGCCAGCGGTGGCGAAGGTGTTTGAGGGTCGGATCGCCGGCGTCATCGACCAGATCGTGCGTGACAATCAGCGGCTGGCGATGCGTACGGATGGCGTTGGTGAACCGCTTGAGGCGGATCGAAACGTCTTCGTCGATCAGGTCGCCGCGCTGAAGATCGCGCCCGGTCGAGGCGGCCATGAAAATGCGCTGGCCGATCTCTTCCTGAAGCCCGCGGCAATATTTCTGCAACTCACTCAGCCGAACCTGCCCTTGCAGCGCATCGACATTGATATTGCGAACCGGTGCCTTGGTGATGATGAACGTGACGATCGTCGGTGGGTTGTCCATCTGCTTCAGGCGCTGGTTCAGCCGCCAGAGCGCTTCGATGAAGATGTCCAGGCCCTTGTTCTTGTACTCGTACCGGCCGCTGGTGAAGAAGTAGAGCGTGCGATCGAGATCAAAGCTGTAGCTGGGGAAGAAGTGCCCCATCACAAACTTATTGATGACGTCTTTGACTTCGTTGTGCTTGTGCTGAAATTCGTGAGGCGATTCAAACCGGCGGATGTCGAGCCCGTTGGGCACGATGACGTCCGCCTGGCGGCCGAGCAGTTTTTCGGCCTCGAACGCGGTGACGTTGCTGACGGTCGTAAACACCGTACACGCGTGGGCGGCGGCTTTTTCGATCAGATGGCGCGGGAGAATGCGGTATTTGTCGGCCTGCTCTTCGGCATTGAAGTACGGCAGGTGGTCGTAGAAAAACGGGTTGTCCGACGCCAGATATCGGCCCAGCAGCGTGGCGTGCGTGGTGAACACGGTGGTGATCGGCAGCTTCTCGTGCGCAATGCGCGGGACCGCCACGCCGCCCATCCACTCGTGGAAGTGGGCGAGCATCTTCTGCCCCGGCGCGACCTGCGTCATGGCGCGGAAAAATTCGGTGACGACGAACCCGAACGCGACGACTTCGTTCACTTCGCCATCAGCGGGATCGGTGGCGATGTGGTGGTCGTTCCACATCATGAATTTGTCGTCGGCAAGACGATTGAAGCGGGCGCGGTAGTCGAGCAGGATGACCTTCGGCCGGCCCGGCACGAGCCAGCGGCCGTAGTGACACGGGATACCCTGGTCGCGCAAACGGTCCAGCGCCACGCGAATGATGCCCTCAGTCGGCATCTCCTCGAACTCGCCCGCGGCGGTGCTGGGGTTGTACGGGCCGATGAGGAAATAGCGGTCGCCCCAGCGGGCCTGCATCGCGCGGGCCTTGGTGCGCAGCACGGTGTAAATCCCGCCGAGCTGCCAGCAGACTTCCCACCCGGATTCAAAGAACAAAGGCGGGCGCGCGGAGTAATCCGGAGGGGCTGGCGGAGTGGAGCGTTCGACCGGTTCCTTGGTGTTCGGCACCGAATCATTTGCATCGGGAGGCGGCGGCGGCGTGGGCGCGGATTTGGAGGCGCGATCGCGACTCGTCTTGCGCGGCCGTACCGGCGTGACGCCGTTCAATTCACGCTTCACCGGCGCGTGCAGTTTCTCTACGCCGTCACTTACCCCAGGAGTCTCAACGGAACCTCGCTTCGCCATATGCAGCAAGTATACACATGCAAGTCGCCGAGTCGCTCGACGGTTTGCTGAATCATCAGGCGTATTTTCACTTCTTTATTCAAAGCTACATTTTGTCGCACGGCGCCGCTTCATCGCCCCCGTCTTGCCCCACAAATCTTCCGGCGAACCCGCCGCGTCCCACCCCCACCCGTGCGACATAACGCCGGGCGATGTCGATCATCCGATCGCGATACCCGAGCGATACGGACGCCAGCTCGACCTTCTGCATTAAAACGGGCAGGGGTGTTCGGAGCGTGCGCGAGCCGGATTGGGAACCGTCGCCTTCGATGTAATGGTCGATGACGACGGCATCGAAGGAATCGGCGATTCGGGAGAAGAACTGCTCGGGGTCGCGAAGCGGCATGAGCGGGGCGATTGTGGCAATTGTCCACACTCCTTGGTCCCGCAAAGCGCGACCGGCGGCGAGGCGCTTTTCGACCGGCGAACCGTGCCCGGGCCCGCCGGGGAAGCGGTCATAATCGGTTTCGATCGAGATGTGAACCCGCAGATCACAGACTTGCTTCAATTGGCAAAGCGTTTGGATTGCGTCGGTCACACGATGGGAATGCGTCTGCAAAATAAGCCGATCTGGCGGGCGATCGAGCATCTTTTGGAGCACCCCATTTGTGATGCCGTAGCGCTGTTCCGCGGGCTGGAAGGGTTCCGTTGCACTCGACAAAAACACCCCAAACCGCCCGGTCTTCCTCCGACCCCAGCGCTGCTCCGTCGCGTACTCCTTTTCATAAAGCGCGGCAGCATTCCACTTGGCTTCCACGAAGCTTCCCCAAGGTTGTCCACGAGTTATCCACAAATTATGCCGCACGTAGCAACCCACCCCGCAAAGCGAGTTTCCGAACCCGCAGCCACGGTAGCAATTGAGCGAGTGCGACGCGATTTCCGACAGGTAGCCGGACGTCCGGGTGAGGATGCTGGAGGCTGTAACGGTCGTGATCTCCATGGGGGGCGTCCGGATTCACGCTCCAGTGTTTAGCCCGGCCGCTTGCGGCCGGTGTCGCGGGTCGCAAGCGACCCGGCTAAACGGGACTTTGCCCTATTTCCCCGTCGCGCCGCGGACGCAGTGGTCGAACAGCACGCGCCACTCCATCTGCTGAAGCGCCACCGCGATCCCGTAACGCGGGTCGGAAGGGCTTTCGTGTACCGCCTGCACGTAATCGACGAACGCCGGCCCGTTCCAGCCGGACATCGTGAGGCGCAGAAGCGCTTTGTCGGCATCGGCGCGCGCGATCACGTCGTTCGCCTGGGCGGCGATCGTCATTAACACCGGATGGCTGCGGCACTTAGCGTACCAATACTTGCTGTTCCCGAAATCCCCTTCGCGGCGGTGCAGGATCGCGTGCCAGAAACTGCCCGTTTCATTCTCCACCTGCTGGCTGATCGTATGCGATTCATCGAGATAGTCATGCCACAACCACATCGCCGACAACAGGCACGCGGCATCGTCCGACCCCTTCACCGGCCCGTCGATGAGGTCGGCGGGCGAAAGGGCGTGCAGCAGGTCGGCGACTTCAACGCCGCTGGGCTCACGCGGGACAAGATTGGTGTACGCCTCTCTCGGGTTGGTCCGCAGGACGATGCGGGCCTTGTTGGAGAGATAATCGCCTTGGGTCGGATCGGTTTCGCTCATGATGAGAGATTCTATCGCTTTCCATTGTCCTCGCGATCAGGATAATGAATCACGAAGTAACGAAGGAGCGAAGAAAACGGAAACTGCACCCTGCATTCCTTCGCAACTTCGCGTTTAAGTCTGAGTGTCAGTTTGGGAAAAGGAGTTCCTCATGCGTCTGCTTTCAGTTGCCTTGATGATGTCGATGGTCGCGGTGCTCGCCGGGTGTGCCGGTCGTGCTGAGTTGATCCCGAACAAGGATCCCGCCCTCCGCAAAACCTCTGCCGAATTCGCCGCCGATGCCGCGAAAAGGCACCCCTACAAAGCCGACGCCCCCCGCGGCGGACAAGCGTCCGCCCGCGCCCAGGTCGGCTACGTCGTCGATCGACTCGACATCGCCAACAACTCCGACCAGGCCTGGACCAACGTCGAAATCTGGATGAACGGCGAATACGTCGTCTTCCTCCCCGTCCTCGAAGCCAAAATCCTCAAGGAAATCTCCTTCAACTCGTTCTACAACGACAAAGGCCAGAGCTTCCCCATCGGCAACGGCAAACTCTTCAACCGCGAGCCGGTCATCGTGAAAAAAGTCGAACTCTTCCGCGACGGCATGCTCTACGACGTGCCGGTGCAGTCGGCGGAGTAGCCGCGTATGGAAAACTCAAAGGGGCAAGAAACAAGAGACAAACAATGACCCATGCAGCAATCGCAAAGTCCAACGACGGCGAGCGAAGTCGCGTTTCGGTTTTGCGTCTTGGGCATTGTTTATTGTTTGTCGCTTGCATCTTGTAACTTGATCTTTGAACGCCGCCATCCAACTCGACAACATCCGCAAAACCTTCGGCGATTTCATCGCCGTCGATGACCTGTCGTTGTCTGTGCCGGCCGGGGCGTTGTGCGGGTTCATCGGGCCGAATGGGTCGGGCAAGACGACCACGCTCCGTATCATCATGCGCATCTACGCCCCCGACACCGGCAGGGTGGTCGTGCTCGGCGATGCCCGCCACGGGCCAGCGGATGATCGTGTCGGCTACCTGCCCGAAGAGCGCATGCTCTATAAATCCATGCGGGTTGACGAAGTGCTCACGTACCTGTCGCAACTCAAAGGCCACAAGCCCCACAAACGCGAAGTGGACGACTGGCTCGACAAACTCGAACTCCCCGGCTTCGCCAAACGCCGCGTTCAGACGCTGTCGAAAGGGCAGACGCAGAAGATCCAGCTCATCGCGGTGCTGCTCTCCAAGCCGCAACTGGTGCTGCTGGATGAACCGTTCACCGGGCTCGATCCGGTCAACGCGGTGGTGCTGCGGGACGCGATCCTGGAACTGAAGCGATCGGGTACGACGGTGCTGTTCAGTACGCACGACATGTCCGTGGCCGAGCGGATGTGCGATTCGATCGTGATGATCTTCAAGGGCAAAAAGGTGCTCGACGGCACACTCGACCAAATCCGCTCGGAGTACGGCCACGACACGCTCCGCGTGCGCCTCGCCGGCGGGATGGCGGTGCCGAAAGGCAACGGGATCGACGCGGTGGTCGACTTCGGGCAATACCAGGAGTTGCGGCTGGAGCAGGGCGTCGATCCGCAGCGCGTGCTGGCGGACCTGATGGCCGTTGGGCGCGTAGAACTGTTCGAGATCGCGCACCCGAGTTTACAGGATATTTTCGTGCGGATCGCATCCCCTGATCGCGAAAGCATGGCGGGTGCGGCATGAGCAAAATCCGCGTGATCGCCGTTCGCGAGTATTTGTCCGCCGTGCGGACCAAGGGGTTTATCATTGGGGTGATTCTCATGCCCCTGCTCATGGGCGGCGGGATTTTGCTACAGAATGCCACGCAGGGGATCGTCGATCTGGATGCACGGAACGTCGCGGTCATCGATCGCACGGAGGACACCGTCCTCTTCCCCCTTCTGGAAAAAGCCGCCGAGCGACGCAACACGAAGGCGATTCTCGATCCTGGTTCCGGTAAGCAGATCAAGCCGAAGTTCACCTTCGAATCCGCCGACCTGTCAGGCGATCTTCAGCAGACGCGGCTGAAGCTGTCCGACCGCGTCCGCAGCGGCGAACTCTTCGCGATCGTCGAGATCGGCCCGGACGTGCTGAATCCCAAATCGCGCGCCGTCACCACCGCGCCCACCGAGCGCGATCCGTTCGCGCTGATCGAAGCCACCAGCGACCCCGACAGCCTCGTCTATTACTCGAGCAACCGCCCGACCTACACCGAACTGCGCGAGTTCATCCAGCAAACCCTCCAGCCCCGCATCGCTGCGGCACGGTTGAGGGATTCGCAAACGTCGATGGACGACATCACCCGCCTGTTCAGCACGCTGGTGCTGCCGCGCGGGCTGGCGTCGAAGGATGAATCGGGTGCGATCACGTTCGAACCGAGGAAGAACGAAATCCTGCTCATCGTGTTACCACTGGTGCTGATCATGCTGATGCTGATCGTTGTGCTCGTGGGTGCCAGCCCGCTGACGACCAACATCATCGAAGAAAAACAGCTCCGCATCGGCGAGGTGCTGCTGGGCAGCGTCACGCCGTTTCAATTGATGATGGGCAAGCTGCTCGGCGGGGTGGGGACGAGCCTGACGCTGGGCGCGATCTACATCGTCGGCGCGATCGTGGTGGCCGCCAAGCTGGGCGTGCTGCACGTGGTGACGCCGGGGCTGATCGGGTGGTTCGTCGTCTTCACGGTCGTCGCCAGCTTGATGTACGGCAGCATGTTCGTCGTCGCCGGCGCCGCCGCCACCAACATCAAAGAGGCGCAGGCCTTGGTCACGCCGATGATGCTGATCGTCGTTTTGCCGATGTTCATGGTCGGGCCGATGATCAACGAACCGCACGGCCTGATCGCCAAGATCGGCACGTTCTTCCCGCTCTCCAGCCCGATGGTGACGATGTTCCGTCTTGCGGTTCCGCCGGCGTTGCCGTGGTGGCACATCGCGATCGCGATCACCGGCAGCACGCTGATGATGATCGCGCTGGTCTGGGTCGCGGGCCGCGTGTTCCGAGCCGGCTTCCTGCTGGTGGGCCGTCCCGCATCGTTCCGCGAACTCATCGCGTGGATCTTGCGCGGATAGGGATTTGAGTCACCGCGGAGACGCGGAGGGCGCGGAGATTCCCCGTACAGTAGCACGGGCGTCTCGCCCCTGAATCGCTTTAGGAGTCGAAAATTCGAGCGCAAGATGCCCTCGCCACGTTCGGGCGACCTCCGCGTCCTCCGCGTCTCTGCGGTGCATCTCTTTCGCTACACCTTCAACTGAACCTGCTGCCCCAAATGCTGCTTGTACCGGGCCCGGATTGGCGTGACGACTTCCGCGATAAATCGGTCCACCTGCTGCGGCGCACGGCCGACGTACTGCGAGGCGTCCATGACGTCGTCGAGGTTCACTTTCGTGAACGATGCGTCCTTGCGCAGCCGTTCGAGCAGGTCGTTCGGCTTGCCTTCCTGCTTCACCTGTGCCGCAGCATCCAGCGAATGCCTGCGAATCAGTTCGTGCAATTCCTGGCGATCGCCGCCTTGCTGCACCGCCGCCATCAGGATTTCCTCGGTCGCCATGAAGGGCAGTTCGGCCTTCACGTAGCTTTCGATCACCTTGGGGTAAACGACCAATCCGCGCGCCACGTTCACCACGATCTGGATCGCGCCGTCGATCGCCAGGAACGGCTCGGGCACGGTCAGGCGCTTGTTCGATGAATCATCCAGCGTCCGCTCAAACCACTGCTCGGCCGCGGTCTGGAGGGGCGACGACGCGAGGCTGATGACGAACCGGCTCAGCCCCGTCGCGCGCTCGCAGCGCATCGGGTTGCGCTTGTACGCCATCGCACTCGATCCCACTTGCTCGGCCTCGAACGGTTCTTCGATCTGCTTCATACCCGCCAGCAGGCGGATGTCGTTGCAGAACCGATGCACGCTCGCGGCGCAGCCGGCCAGATCGTTCACGATCATCGCGTCAATCTTGCGGGGATACGTCTGCCCCGTGACGACAAAGCTGGCGTCAAATCCGAACGCCTTCGTGACCATCTCATCCAGCCGATCACACTTGGCGTGATCGCCGCCGAAGAGGGTAAGGAACGATGCCTGCGTGCCGGTCGTTCCTTTGACGCCGCGAAAGCGCAGCGTGGCGATGCGGTGTTCGAGCTGCTCCAGGTCGATCGCCAGGTCCTGCGCCCAGAGCGTGGCGCGCTTGCCGACGGTGGTGAGCTGCGCGGGTTGATAGTGCGTGTAGCCAAGCGTCGGCAGGTTCTTCCATTTCACGGCAAACTCCGCCAGCGCATCAATCGCGTTGGCGAGGCGGATCGCGACCAGTTTCATCGCATCGCGCATGATGATGAGGTCGGCGTTATCGACAACGTACTGGCTGGTCGCGCCCAAGTGGATGATCCCCTTGGCGGCCGGCGCGATTTCTTCGTAGGTGTGGACGTGCGCCATCACGTCATGCCTGAGCCGCTTCTCCCACTCGGCGGCCTTCTTGAAATCGATGTCGTCCAGGTGCTGCTCGAGCTGCTTGAGCGCTTCGTCGCTGATGCGGTCGATCCCCAACTGCTTTTCGCACCTCGCCAGCTCCAGCCATAACCTCCGCCACAACCCGAACTTGTGCTGCGGCGAAAACAGTTTCAACATCTCGGGCGAGGCATTCCGCGACGCCAGGGGGGATTCGTACGTGTCGTTGGACATGTCGGGGATTGTAGGAGAAGTGCGGAGTGCTGAGTACTGAGGACTGAGGCAAAAACCGGCCGCGCAGTCTCAGTCTCAATCCTCAGTACTCAGTACTCAGCCCTTCCCCCCTACTTCCACGCCCGCTTGATTCGGAACACCTCGCCGCTCATCGCGTCGTAGGCGAAGACGTCGTTGGTTTGCGGTTCGAGGATCCAGTGCGTGAGGTGCATGGCGTAGGTCGGGAAGGCCGGGCGGGTTTCGAGCCGCTGGCGGTCGATAAATCGTTCTTCGGTCGCGCCGACCAACAGCAGTGCCGGGTACGACGACGACTCTTCGACCGACGCCCGCGCGTCGAGCGCCGGGGCGAGGTCTTCGGCGGGGAAGAAATAGAGCGTGGCGCGGTCGCGCTCGGTAAGCCCCGGCAAGAGCATCGGGATCACGCTCAGTCTCGGGCGCGAGTCGGGCTGCTTGTTCGCGAACGCCAGCCCGTCGCGATTCACCCGCCACAGTTCGCCGGACGAGGGACGCAGCATCCAGACCGTCCCGTCTGCCTGGGTGGACAGAACGTCCTCGGGCTTGGTTGATAGCACGCCTTCTTCCGTGCGAAGCGATTCGAACGCCCGCGCAACCCGCGCCTCGCCGCCGCGGACGGCGCGGGTGTCCAGACGCAGTACCGCGGTCTGATCGACATGGCGCAGGTAAAGCCAGAGCGTCGTTCCCGAGACGACCATCTGCGCGTCGGCCAGGTCGATCGTAAGGCCCATGCGCGATTCGCGGACCAGTTCTTCGGGCGATGCGATGATGCGCACCTCATCATTCGCCGGGTCAAACAGCACGAGACACGCGAGCGAATCGCGGCGTGAGGAGCCATTGAAGTACGCGACGACGCGCCCGTCCCCCAGCGTGGCGATCGCCCGCAGCGCCGGACGGCCATCGGGGGCGTTCAGGAGCTTGGCGATGCGAAGCGGCGTGAGCGTGGTGGCGCGGACCTGCCCGGTCGTATCCAGCGACTGGAGCACCTGCGACGCCGATCCGTCCGGCTGATGAAAATAAACCTGTCCGCCGGCACCCATCGCCAGGAGTGTGCGCTGGTTGGCGCGCAGTTGCAGCACCGACGAAAACTCCGCCACGAGCGACTTTGGCGTTCGCTCGATGCGCCGCGCATCGGTGTCGTCGCACGAGCAGATCAGCAGAAGCAGGATCAGGCAGAGGGGTCGCACGTCGGTCAGTTTAGCGAGTGTGCGCCGCGTGGCGAACCCGCCCGGCGGAAGACGGGTAACGCGCAAGCGTTGCGGCGACTGTCGGCCCGGCTA
The DNA here is from genome assembly GCA_038215325.1 of Tepidisphaerales bacterium. Classification (GTDB taxonomy): domain Bacteria; phylum Planctomycetota; class Phycisphaerae; order Tepidisphaerales; family Tepidisphaeraceae; genus BPJO01. Next base: position 9,600 of record JBBQQZ010000117.1, read on the forward strand.
CATTGGGCGGATGCGCAGTTGTTCGTCATTCGTCATCGAACCCGTCGGCCTCACCCTCGAGGGGCTCCTGCGGCCGCTGAATCTGGGGGAGCTGTACGGGAACGATCACCCGGTCGAACTGGAGATCGGGTTTGGCAAGGCGACGTTCCTGGTCGAACAGGCGACGAGCCGGCCCGACGTCAACTTCTTCGGGATCGAGTATGCGAACTGGTTTTTCCGGTATGGCTCCGACCGGTTGCGACGGCGCAGCCCCGCCAATTCGCGCACGATCCGCGCCGAGGCGGCATTTTTCCTTAAAGAGTTCATCCCCGACGAATCGATCTCGGTCCTGCATATTTATTTCCCTGATCCCTGGCCCAAGGCGCGACACAATCGCCGCCGGCTGATCCAGCCGAGCTTCGTGCCCACGATCCAGCGCATCCTCAGGCCCGGCGGACGGTTACAGATCGTGACGGACCACAAAGGCTATTTCGAAGAGAACATGGAACCGACCGTGCGCGGCAGCGGTCTGGAGATCGTCGACTACAACCG
>JBBQQZ010000118.1:0-10076 GCA_038215325.1 Tepidisphaerales bacterium
GCCTAACTTTGGCCTAACGCGGCCCCTCGATTCCGTCCCATCCACTCATTCCTCAGGCCCACCAAACCCTCAATCCCACCTTCCGCCCGGCAATGCTCGTGAGGCCCACCGGCCCGGTACTCCGGGGCGAGGAACGGAGCGTAGCGAGTACCGCAGAGCCGATCGTTGATTGCCGGAGCCGCCGCCCTCTTACGGCGGTGCGTGCGGATCTCCGGCCCTTCCTATTCGCCTCCAAACCCCATCCAGACGGTCCTGAGGCCCGAAACGTGTACAAGCTGAGGGATAACATCCATTCATCCGCGCCTTGCGCGAGAGAACATCCCTCGGGTACACGCGTTCTGCGGAATGATACCGCGCGCGGGATGCTGGGCAAAATGGAGTTATGTTGCAGGTTCCAGTCCGAACTTGTTAGTATTTTGTTCAATGTCGCTGATGCATCATTTTGAGGGCGTTGCCAAGCGGCGTCACCTGGCGAGGAACACGATCGAGTGTTACGCCTCGTGGGTGCGCCAGTTTCTGTCGTTCCATCGCACGCCTGACGGGACTTGGCGGCACCCGCGGGAGTTGCGAGGAGAGGAGGTGGCGGCGTTTCTGACGCATCTGGCGCGGGATCGAAAACTCAGTGCGTCGAGCCAGAATCAGGCGATTAATGCGATCGTGTTCCTATACAAGCAGGTGCTGGTGGACGAGTTGGGGCAGCAGCATCTGGGGCGCATCGAGGCCGAGCGGTCGAAGCGGCCGAGGAAGGTGCCCACGGTGTTTTCGGTCGACGAGGTCCGGCGGCTGATCGGGGCGATGCCGGAGGGGTCGATGCACCGGCTGATGGTGTCGATCCTTTACGGTTGCGGGCTGCGCTTGCTGGAGTGCTGCACGTTGCGCGTGCGGGACATCGACTTTGACCGAGCGCGGATTAACGTCCGTGAGGCCAAAGGAGGCAAAGACCGCGCGGTGATGTTGCCGCAGTCGTTGATCGAGCCGTTGCGATTGCGGGTCGACGCGGTTCGATCACAGCACGCGAAAGACGTTCTGGTGGAGGGGGGCTATGTGCCGGTGTCGGATGCGATCGCGCATAAGTGCCCGTACGCGGACCGGGACTGGCGGTGGCAGTATGTATTCCCCAGCGTGGTGATGCGGCGCGACGAGCAGGGGCGCGGCGTTCGGTGGCACACGAATCCGGGGTCGTTGGACCGGACGATCCGGGAGGCATCGGAGCGCGCCGGTATCGCGAAGCGGGCCAGCGCGCACGCGTTTCGGCATTCGTTTGCGACGCATCTGCTGGAAGGCGGCTACGACGTCCGTCAGGTGCAGACGCTGCTGGGACATGAGTCGCTCAAAACGACGATGATCTACACGCACGTGATGAACAAACCCGCCATCAGCGTGGTGAGCCCGCTGGACCGATTGCAGGGGACCGCGACGGTCTGCGTGTAGGCCGGCACGATTCGGGCGCGAGGCGGAAAAAATCGGTCGGCGCTGCGCGTTTGTCGTGACATATGCGCAGCGCGGGGGGTCTATGTGGAGGGTCCGCGCGCGTTCGTGGACATGTGAATCAAGGCCCGGTTTGCCGGGGGGATGTAGCGCTGAATGTAGCGCGCTACATCGGTTTTGGGGACCGGATGGCCGTAAGTCGTTGTCCGGCCAGGGTTGGGGGCGGGACGGACCATGTTACAAAATGTTACAAACTCGATTCCAGCGCAGAACGGGGGGAGGGGAAACGGGGGAGAACGGAAGTGGCGAAGGGTCAGTGGTCAGCACGGACCGGCCCCACTGACCGCTGATCACTCGCCACTCGACACTCGACACTTCTGTTCTACCCCCACCCGCCTGCGGCACATCGCCTCAGGTGGGCCGAATACGCTCGCCTCGGCCCTGCGATGTGACTAGACTGCGTCATTCCGTCTTGGAAGGCACGATTTCGAGCATGTTGCACAGTATTTCATATGAGTCGGCAGTGCAGGGTCCGTCGTATCGGCGGGCACAGTTCTGGTGTGCGCTGGCGGTGATGGTGTCGGTGTTTCCGCTGATCTGGATGGGCGGACTGGTCACCAGCCATGGCGCGGGGATGAGCGTGCCGGATTGGCCTAACTCCTATGGCTACAACATGTTCCTGTTCCCGCCGAGTAAATGGATCGGCGGGATCTTTTACGAACACACGCACCGGCTGCTCGGGACGCTTTCGGGGCTGCTATCGATCGCGCTGGTGATGCTGGCATGGGGGCCGGGACGCAAACCCGGGATGCGGTACGGGATCGGCGTGTTCACGATCGCGATGTTCCTGCTGGTGCTGGTGTGCCTGGGACTGAAACTGTACCTGGCGACGGCGTCGCAGCTCACGTACGAATTCAAAAAGAGCTTCTCGAACGTCTACATGCTTTTTGGCTGTTTGGGATTGGTGGGTTTGCTGGCGTGGCTGTGCCGGAGACGCGAGCAGCGGCAATGGGTGCGTTGGCTGACGGTCGTGCAGTTGGTGGCGGTCATCATCCAGGGCACGCTCGGCGGGCTGCGGGTGACGGAAGTGAACACGACGCTGGCGATCATCCACGGCTGTTTCGCGCAGGCGTTCTTCTGCCTGACGGCGTTCACGGCGCTGGCGATGTCGCGATGGTGGATCAACTACCGGGACGAAACAGCACCGGCGGACGCGCAGGCGGGAAGGTTTGCGTTGAAGCTGGCGGGGATATCGGTCGTGCTGATTTTCCTGCAACTGACCGCCGGCGCGACGATGCGGCATTACCAGGCGGGGCTGGCGATTCCCGACCTGCCGCTGGCATTTGGGAAGGTATTGCCCCCGACGACCGAGGCCGGGCTGGAGCAGGCGAACGCGATGCGGGTGTGGACCTATCACCTTGCCCCGGCGACGCTGACGCAGATCTGGCTGCACTTCGGCCATCGGGTCGGGGCAGTTTTGGTGACGCTCGCGATCGGAATCCTTGGGTTTCACGTGTTTCGGAACTTGCGTTCACGCCCGTCGATCGTAATGCTGGCCAGCGTATTATGGTTGCTGGTGGCGGTTCAGTTTACGCTGGGCGTGCTGACGGTGTACTGGAGCAAGCCGGCGGACATCGCGTCGCTGCACGTGGCAGTGGGCGCGACCACCCTGATGTTCACCACGCTGACGGCGGCGGTGATCGGCAGGCAGTTCGCTCGATCGAAGGCAATCGCGCTCGCCACGGAACCGGCGGGTGACAATCCAACGGGATGGGTGACCGCGTGAGTGAGTACGGACAACCGATGAAACTGACCGCAGAGATCGACGATCTTCCCAGCGACCTGTCGCTCGATGGCACCCACGCGCGGTCGCGCGCCAGCGACTTCATGGAACTGACCAAGGCGCGCCTGAACCTGATGGTGCTGATCACCACGATGATCGGCTTTGTCGTGGCGGCCCAGAACGGGACGATTGCGGTTCCGATCGACTGGTGGCTGCTCATGCAGACGCTGATCGGCACCGGCCTTTGCGCCGCCGGCGCGAGCGTGTTCAATCAGGCGCTGGAATATCGCTACGACGCGATGATGTCCCGCACCGCCGACCGTCCGATCGCCGCCGGTCGGATGACACCCGCCGAGGCGACCGTTTTCGGCCTGCTCCTGTGTGCTTGCGGGCTTGCTTCGCTTTTTCTGACCGTCAACGCCCTCAGCGCCATTCTGTGCCTATCGACGATCCTGCTCTACGTCTTCGTTTATACCCCGCTCAAGCGGATGACCACGCTCAACACGCTCGTCGGCGCCATCCCCGGCGCGATCCCGCCGGTGATTGGGTATGTCGCGGTAAGCGGGAAGTTGGATTGGGAAGCGTTCGGGTTGTTTGCGATCCTTTTCTGCTGGCAGATGCCGCACTTCCTCGCGATCGCCATCCTCTGCCGCGACGACTACGCCGCAGCGGGGTACAAGATGATGCCGGTGGTCGATCGCACGCTGGCTCGTACAAGCCGCTGGATCGTCGCGTTCGGCGTATTGCTGATCGCCGCCAGTCTTATGCCGGTCTGGACGCGTCCGACCAGCGTTAGTTACATCGTGGTCGCATCGCTGCTGGGCCTGGGCTTTTTGGCCGCCGGCGTTCGGTGTGCCTTGACCCCGACGAGAACCACCGCCAGAACCGCGTTTTTCGCGTCGATCGTCTATCTGCCGCTGGCGCTTGGCGCGTTAATGATCGAACGCTTGCTGTAGGCACCGCTATGCTAAAGACCACGCTCCGCACATCGTTGCTGCTGATGGCATTGTTGGCGATCAGTTGCGATTCAAAATCGTCAACATCGAGTTCCGCGCCCGTGCCGGCCAAATCGATCACGGGCCCGGGCGTCGTCAAAGGGAAGGTGATTATCACCGCCCCGCCTCCGCCGCTGCCGGCGCTGAAGAATGAACCGTGCTGTGAGGGTGCCCCCGCCACCGTGCCCGACGAATCGGTCATCGTCAACTCCAACGGCACGCTCGCCAACGCTCTGGTCTACATCCAGGGTGGCCCCAAGGCCGATGGCGCGGACTTGCCAACCGCGCAACTCGACCAGGTCTTCTGCCGCTATACGCCGCACGTCATTGGCGTCGTCGTCGGGCAGAAATTGAACATCAAATCGTCCGACGCCACCGTCCACAACGTCCACTACAAATCCACCTTCCAAGGCGACGTCAACCACTGGATGAAGGAGAAAGGCCAGTCCGTTGACGTGACGTTTAAGATGCCCGAAGTCTTGAAGACGGTCTGCGACGTTCACTCTTGGATGAGCGCGTACATCTGCGTGCTCGACACCCCGCTGTTCAGCATCACGGGCGACACCGGCACGTTCGAGATATCGAACATCCCCGCCGGCGAGTACAAGCTGGTCGTTTGGCATGAGCGGTTCGGGAAAATGGAGAAGCCGCTTTCGATCAAGGACGCATCGCCTGTCGAAATCGACCTCACCTTCGCTCCGCCGACGAAATGATGGATAATACCCGGATGCTGGACGGCACCGCGCTTCGGATCGATCAGGTTACGCATCATTACGGCGAGCGCCGGGCGCTGGACGGGTTGTCGCTCTCGGTCGCGCCGGGCGAAATTTTCTCCCTGCTCGGACCCAACGGCAGCGGCAAGAGCACGCTGTTTCGATTGATCTCGACGATCGCGCCGGTTCAGACGGGAACGATCAGCGTTTTCGGATTCGACGCCGTCAAAGAGCAGGACTCCGTGCGGCGGCACATCGGCGTGGTGTTTCAAAACCCGGCACTCGACAAGCAGTTGACCGTCACCGAAAACCTCACCTGCCAAGGCCATCTCTACGGGCTGCACGGATCGAAGCTTGCCCGCCGCATCGACACGCTGCTCGAACGATTTCAACTTAAAAAACGTGCCCAGGAACGGGTGAACACGCTGTCGGGCGGGTTGCGGCGCAAGGTGGAATTGGCCAAGGCGCTGATCCCCGAGCCCAAGCTGCTGCTCCTGGACGAACCCAGTACCGGGCTGGATGTTTCAGCGCGGATCGACCTCTGGACGCTGCTGGAAGAGATGCGGACCAACAGCCGAATCACAATCGTGATGACGACGCACCTGATGGACGAGGCCGACCGGTGTGACCGTCTTGCGATCATCGATCACGGCAAGCTGCTGACGCTCGGTTCGCCGGCAGACTTAAAATCACGCGTGGGTGGGGACGTGATCAGCTTCACGGGTCCGCAGCCGGACGAACTGGCGGTGAGGGTCTCGCAGAAGCTGGGGGTGACCGTCGCAAAGATTGATCGCACGCTCCGGATCGAGCGGCCGCAGGCGCATTTGTTTTTGCCGCAACTGATCGAAGCAGTCCCCGGCATGATCGATTCGGTCTCCATCGGCCGGCCGACGCTGGATGACGTGTTTGTGCAGATCACCGGGCGACGACTGGATGCTCCAGCGTCGAATGCGCCGACGCCGTGACGCCGCTTCGCGTGATGCTCACCGTGTAATGCTCCGCATGGATGCCCATCACGCCCGCCGACTCCAGGTTCACCCGGCCGTTGAGCTGATAGAAGACTTGCTTGCCGTTCCTGCGATTGCCGATCAGGTTGCTCATCCGCAACAGCCCCAGGTGATGGCTCACCGTCGGTTGAGGCAGGCTGAGTTCATTACACAACCACGTTACGTTCTGCTCGCCACCGGAGAGCAGCATCAGGATGTTCAGGCGCGTTTTATCCGACAGAAGTCGGAACAACGCCGTCAACTGCGAAAGATCAATCTCACTTGTCACTGGTTCGCGATTTACCACGGTTTATTCTCCCATCGACCCATGCCGACACTGTAGAACACGCCGCGCGCGTAGATCAAACTGAAGTCGTGCTAAATCCGGGTGATCGAGCCGGATCCATAGTAAACATCTATATATGTTAAAAACGGTTTCATCCGCAGCTATGGGGGAACCCCGTAAGTGCGGCCTACTTCTGGCGTTCTGTCTTGCTTCCGGTGGGGGTGCCCGGTTGGAAATAGCGGAGCAGGTCTGCGGTTTGAAGTGCGTTGCGCGTGACCGGTTGCCGCAGCAACGCATCCAGCGACACCACGCCGGGATCGCGCCGCTGCGCCGTCAGTCCGCGTTCGATCGAGAAATACGCCGGCCCGCGATCGGTGATCACGCCTAGGAAATCTCTGTCGATAACGCACGGGCCGGTGAAGCGCGTGTCGGGCAGTGCGTTCTGCCAGATTGATTCGCCGGTGCTGATCTTCAGCGCCGAGATCGACGCGCCTGCGAACAAGACGCGGTCCCCTGACAGGCCGATCATCTCATGGCCGCGCAATCCGTCGGATTTCCACTGCTGCACCCCGGTCGCCGCGTCAAACGCCACCACCGCGTCGGAGTCGGTTGGTGCCACCACGACCGTGGTCCCATCGGAGACCGCTTCGTCGCGCCAGCGCCGAAATAACGACGGAACCTTCTGTTTCTTCTCCCGCGCCATCTGCTTTTCGTCCATCACGTTTAGCGGGTATGACGCCAGCCATCGGACCTGGCCGCTGAACCGATCGACCGCGACGCACCAGCCGGTCATCACCGCGTAAACGCTCCGCCGGTCAACCGACAGCACCGCAGACGTGCCGTCGAAGCGGTCGAGCACGACAGATGCCCCTCGGAATCGGTCGTCGCGCTTCGCCCCGCGGTGATGGGTCGCCGGCGCCATCTCGCCGATCTCGCTTTTCCAGAGCACGTTCCCGCCCGCCAGGTCGAACGCGACGATCATCAGCCGCGCCCCGCTGGCGGCATCCAGCTTCGCGACGATCGAAAACACCATCCCCCCCGACGTCGCCGGCGAGCCGATGACGACCCAGTCCTTGGAGTCTGAGAGCGCAGCCGTGTCCCAGACCTGTTTCCCGTCCGAAGCCCGATACGCCCGCAATGACGACCCTCCGCCATCCGTATAGCGGGCGGCCACCACGCGCGGCGTTCCTCCCAGGTCGCACCACACCACCGGCCTGGATAGCGACTCGTCGGTGTACTCCACCGCCTGCCGCTTGTCGCTCGCCGCCAGCAGCGGCTTGGACGCCGGCGCTGGCCCGGTCGACCAAAGCAGCCGGCCTTGCCCGTTCATCGCCACTACCGACACAGGGGATGCCACGACCACAAAATCGGTCGCCGCCACCGGCACGATCCGTCCGGTCAACACCGGCAAAAAGGCTTGGTACCATTCACTCGAGAACGACGCCGAGGGCAATACCCGGTCCTGCGGAATCCCGTCGATCTGCTTTGCAGTCGGGTCCAGCGCCGCCGCAGTGGAGATGTCGCCGGTATCGAGCGCCAGTTTCACGGCGTCCAGCGGTGCGTTCATGCTCGCCAGCGTCCACGGGTATCGCGCCGCCATCCGCATGACCTCCACGAGCGACCCGCTGCGCCTCCCCACCTCCAGATCGCGTCGGGCGATCGCGCCAAGCGATTTTTCGTACTCAGCGATGAATGCGTCGCGCGTGTTGGTGCTCGCGAGTTGCAGATCCACCCACGTCGTCACGGGCAGCAGTCGGCTATCTTGTTTGATGAGCTTGGCAGACTCGTCGGCGAGCAGAGTTTGCACGCGCTCGACGGCATCTCCCATCCGTCCGGCCTTCAACTGCTCGACGATCGCCTCAGCGGCGCGGTCGGGGACCAGCCCGTCTTGTGGCGGTACCAGCCCGCCCAGCGCAGGCGCGCAGACCATCGCCAGCAGTCCCAACAACCACCCTCTGGCGGCCTGATTCATCCGGCGTGCCTTCATCGACTCCCTCGTCGAGTTCAGTCCTTCACGTGCCTTGCAACGAAGCCCTCGGCAACGTACTTCTCCGCCAGCTTCACATAGTGACCACTTAGCCAGCGGATGTATTTCAATTCCTCTTCCTTCACCGGCCTCACGATCTTACCCGGGACGCCCATCACCACCATCCCGTCGGGCACGATCGTCCCCGGCGACAACACCGCGCCGGCCCCGATCAGACACTCCACCCCGATCTTCGTCTGCCCCAACACCTTCGCCCCCATCCCGATCAAACTGCCCCGCCCGACATGCGCCCCATGCACGATCGCGCTATGCCCGATCGTCACGTCATCCTCAATAATGTTGTCCACCCCGCTGTCGCAATGGACGACCGCGTTGTCCTGCACGTTCACTCGCTTGCCGAAAATGATTGGCGCTACATCCCCGCGGACAACCGCTCCGTACCAGAATGAGCAGAGTTCGCCAATGGTGACGTCGCCGACGACGATGCTGGTCGGGGAAACGAAATAATCGCCAGGGAGTTTGGTGAATCGGGATTGCATGATGGCCGAATCGTACCACTCTGGAGCGGCGGGTTCATTATTTGGGGCATGAAACCGGTGGATTAGTTGTCGCAGTCAAATCGTGCCGCCCTCCCGATTTGCCGCAGTTCGTGTTAGATTCGTTGGTATTGGCACGTCTGATGGAATGATGCGGCGTGCCGGGAGCGAGTGTTTGGAAGGCACTACTGAAGAGCTTGTCGCTCGTGCGCGTTTGCATGACGCTGAAGCCTTTACCGAGCTGATCCGCCGGTATGAGGGGATGGCGTTGTCGGTGGCGTATGCGCGGACGCGGAATGCTTCCGACGCTGGCGACATCGTTCAGGAAGCGTTTATGCGGGCGTGGCAGCGGCTGGAATCGCTGGATGATGCGTCGCGGTTCGGGCACTGGCTATCGCGGATGATCCGGAACCTGGCGATCGACCAATCGCGTCGCAATCGTCCCGGATCGCTGGATGAGACCTACGACCCTGCCGCCGATCATGCCGGACCTGCGCCGATGGAAGTGGCGGAGCAGAAACGGCAAATCGACGGGGCATTGAAGGGATTGGACGAGTTGTCGCGGGAGTGTGTGATCCTGCGTTACTACGAGAATCTGTCGAGCAAGGAGATCGCCGAGACGCTCGACATCACCCCGGCGGCGGTGGATATGCGGCTGTCGCGGGCGAGGACACAGTTGAAGGAACGATTGAAAACGCTGGTGGAAGAGTCATGAGTCGTAACGATCTGGAAAATCTTCTTCGCGATCACCTGGCCGACGAGCTGGGCGCTCAGCGCGGGCGGGCGGAGCGGGCGTTCAGGCGTCGCGTCACCGACCCGATGCAGCGCGGCCTGGCTGTTCAATCCGCCCGACCTTCCCCCTGGGCACACCGGATGATGGTGGGTGTCGCATTGGCGGCGTGCGTGGCGCTGGGGACGGTTCTCCCCCGCTTCCTCGCCTCCCCCACCCACGCCCCGGCCGACCATCCCGGCGCGAACCGCATCTTCGACGCCACCACCGCCGGGGACCGGAACGTTCCGTATCGCAGCGTTGATCCGGACCAAGTCCTGATCCCGAATTGATTGGCCGAGCCGGGTGCAATCCGGGTGCCGGGTGCCACGGCTTGGCACCCCAAGCCGTGGAAGGCTCGAGCGCGCACCCCGGCACCCAGACGCCGTCTCTTAAGCCTCGATCAGCGGCGCGCCGTCTGCAATCGCCTTATCCACCATCTGCTGGTAGAGCGCATCGCCAGCGCCGTTCTTCCAGACGCCACGTTTTCTCAAATCATCGAACACGCGCTTCGCGCCGGTCGTGAAATCGATCGTGGGCGCGAATTCCGGGACGTCCCGCGTCGCTTTGGCGGACGTATACGCGCCGTGCCA